>JAQWSX010000063.1 GCA_029242935.1 Akkermansiaceae bacterium | reverse complement strand
ACCAAAAAAAGTATTTTCCAGTTGCCAGACCCAGCCTCCCCTCCTAGCTTTCGCGCGCCGCTCGGCTAGCTCAGGGGTAGAGCACCACATTGACATTGTGGGGGTCGCTGGTTCAAATCCAGCGTCGAGCACCATTCTTTTAAAAAGCGCCGCGATCAACCGATCGTGGCGCTTTTTGGTTCTATCCCTCAAGACACCATCGGACGAACGGGAATGCCGCGTTCACGAAAGTAGTCTTTGGCTTCTGGCACGGTGTGTTGACCGAAGTGAAAAATACTAGCGGCAAGCACCGCATCGGCTTTTCCCTCATCGAGGACATTCACCATGTGTTCAAGATTCCCAGCACCACCGCTCGCGATGACCGGAATTCCAACCGCCTCACTCACCGTTCGCGTTAACTCGAGATCGTAACCATTCTTTGTCCCATCAGCATCCATACTTGTGAGAAGAATCTCTCCAGCTCCCCGATTGTAAACTTCCTTAGCCCACTCAATCGCATCAAGCCCTTCCACAGGCCGCCGACCTCCGTGGGTATAAACACCCCACTTGCCCGGTCCCTGACGCTTCGCATCGATCGCCACCACGATGCATTGGTTTCCAAAAGCCTTGGCCCCTTCATCAACCACCTCGGGTCGGGAAATCGCAGCCGTATTCACTCCTACCTTATCAGCACCAGCCAGCAACATTCGGCTCATATCCGCTACCTCCCGAATCCCACCACCCACCGTCAAAGGAACGAAACACTGAGCCGCAGTCTCCCGGACCACATCAACCATAGTACCACGCCCATCGGAAGAAGCTGTGATATCCAAAAAGACAATCTCATCAGCCTGCTGCTTATTGTAGGCGACCGCGGACTCCACCGGATCTCCAGCATCGACGAGATCAACAAAATTGGTGCCCTTAACCACCCGGCCATTCGTGACGTCGAGGCAGGGAATGATTCGCTTCGCAAGCATGCCAGTCATTTACCTGCCAAGCTAGGGAAAGCAAGTCGCGACGAATCCTCCCTTACATTTCCAAATGTTACCAAAATGGTCCTTTTTACCTCATTTCCCCATGAATCCATCTAATCTCTTGGCTTACGATAGGTTCGCCAGCTCGAAAGATTGGCTCCACGTGTTTGAACGCGCACAAGAAAAGGCAAGCCTAAATCGTCACATCACTGCTTCAAACCTGCCGCCGCACGACGTAAGCGATCCATCATTGCCACCCCAATCCCGGTCTCAGAAACCGATTCAGAAACAATCACATCCACTCCCGCAGCATCGAGATTTCGTAGACAGTAAAACAACCTGACAGCACCCTCAGCTAATTTCCCCTTTCCAGGGCTCATGATTTCCACATGCGCCCAATCCGTCGCCTCCATCAAAGAGCTGTTCCCTTCACCACGATAACTCAGTAAACCGTATTTCACTCCCTCCTCGGGCACAAAGTCACTCGGCTTATCAATCACCACCAAAGGCGTCGTCGGCGCGTAATGACTCTCCACCTGACCCGGAGCTTCAATGTGGTCCGCCTTCGTCTTCTTCGGCTTGATCACCTTGGCGATCTTTCTCAAATCCTCGCGCGAAATAGGTCCCGGCCTCAGGAGTCGTAAAACTGGTCCCTTCTCTGACATCTCCGGAGCTACAATCGTACTCTCCAGACCATCACGACAAGCCCCTCCATCAATCACCATCGGAATTTTTCCACCCAGCTCATCTATCACCGCATCAGCCGAAGTCGGACTAATCTTCCCAAAGCGATTCGCACTCGGAGCCGCCACCGGAATTTCCTTGGCCACCGCCCGCATCACCTCATGAGCACTCATGCGCACCGCCACGGTCTCAAGCCCACTTGTCACTAGCTCAGGCACATCCTCCTTCTTCGGCAAAACCAAAGTCAAAGGCCCCGGCCAGTATGTTGACATCAGCTCATCAACGATTTCATCCAATTCCTCCGGTATTTTCGCCACAATATCAAGGTCTCGCTTCTGCCCAATATGAACAATCAGCGGATCAAAAGAAGGCCTCTCCTTAACCTCAAAAACCTTCGCTACCGCTTCCGCATCAAAGGCATCTGCGGCCAAGCCGTAAACCGTCTCAGTAGGCAAAGCCACTAATCCCCCATTCTCCAGAAGAGCCACAGCTTCCGCCACGGCCTCCCGCCAATCTTCAAAGTCTGCAACCACTCGTTTTGTATCCACGCAAGATCTTTAGCAGATACGGCTTCGTGAATCGAATTCAGAAAGGTAGAGTTTTTACAAGAGTATGCAGAAGAACATTATCCTCATCGGATTTATGGGAACGGGGAAGTCCACAATTGGGCGAAACCTCTCCCAAACCTTCGGCTACCCGCTCATTGACACCGACCAACTCATTGTGGAGCAACAAGGCCGCCCCATTCCCAAAATTTTCGAAGAAGACAGTGAAGAAGCGTTCCGCGACATGGAGACCGAGCTCCTCAAATCACTCATTAAACACTCCGGCCATATCATCGCCACTGGCGGCGGAATCATTGGCCGTCCCGAAAACTGTAAGCTCCTTCGAGAACTCGGTTACGTTGTCTGGCTCATCGCCCACCCTTCCGAAATCCTGAAGCGAACCTCTCGGAACGCAAACCGACCGCTCCTTGACAACGACGATCCGCAAAAAATAATCTCCGACCTTCTTGGTGTCCGTGCACCACTCTACCGCAATACCGCCCACATCGGCATCGAAACCGACAACCTCTCGTTTGACGAAGTCACCACCGGTATCATCGAGTCCGCGCGCTATCACTTCGGCACCCAAGAATGAATACGGACATCGCCAAAGCCAATGTCAGGTTCGTCGCCCGGCAACTGGGTTTCGATGACTGCCGCATCGCCGCTGCCTCCCGCGCTCCGCATGCCGACAACTATCTCAAATGGGTCGAAGAAGGACACGCCGGCGACATGGGCTGGCTGGAAAGAAACGTCGAACGCCGCTGCGATCCCCGGGAAGTTCTGCCGGACTGCAAATCTATCGTTTCACTCGCTCTCAATTATCTCCCAGCCAAAGACCAACCGCGTTCCGACTATCGGATCGCCCGCTACTCGTGGAACGACGACTACCACGACCTCATCCAAGACAAGCTAAAGGACCTAGATTTGGCCATGCAAGACATGGGTGGCCTCCAACGCTACTACGTCGATACTGGCCCCGTTCTCGAGCGCGACTTCGCGTCCGCTTCTGGGCTCGGCTGGAACGGGAAATCTACCGTCCAAATCCACCGCAAACTCGGCACTTGGTTCTTCCTCGCCGAACTCCTAACCACCCTCGATCTCGTTCCTGACTCCAAATCCCGCGATCACTGTGGCAAATGCACCGCCTGCATCACCGCCTGTCCCACCCAAGCAATCACAGCCCCGCGCAAACTTGCCGCCACCCGCTGCATCTCCTATCTCACCATCGAGCACAAAGGCTCCATTCCGGAAGAATTTCGCCGTTCCATCGGCGACCGCATTTTCGGTTGTGATGACTGTCTCGACGCCTGCCCTTGGAATCGTTTCGCCAGAGTCTCCCGCGAAACTTCTTTCCACGCCCGTGAAGAAATCTTCTCCCACTCCCTCTCCGACTTTCTCGATATGACTGTTGAAGACTTCCGCCGCGTCTTCGCGAAATCTCCTATCAAGAGAATCAAACACGAGCGCTTCATCCGGAACGTCTGCATTGCCTTAGGTAACACAGGCACCGAAAAAGACCTTCCTAAGCTTAGAGAACTCTCGACCCGCGAATCATCCCTCATCGCCGAACACGCCAAATGGGCCATCGATGAAATTACCAACCGAAAACCAACATAAGGACAGCCTCGATCATTTGAGTAACTTGTCTCATTACGATTCTCTGGCAGCATCCGAAAGCTTTCTCACTCCAAAAACCAAAACTCCCTTTTGACATCCTCCACCCATACCTCAACGTCATTATGAAAGTCAGTCTCATCCTTCTCTGCATTTTCCTTCAAAACACCCAGCTCAACGCTACCCCCCCAAAGCACCCCAACATTCTTGTTATTCTAGCCGATGACTTGGGATACTCCGATCTCGGATGCTACGGCTCTGAGATCAAAACCCCCAACCTCGACGCCCTCGCCACCAACGGGCTTCGCTTCACCAACTTTTACAACACGGCCCGCTGCTGGCCCACCCGCGCCTCTATTCTAACCGGCTATTATCCCCAGCAGATTCGACGCGATACGCTCAAAGGCAAAAGCGGCGGGATGCGCGGCAAGCGCCCCTCGTGGGCTCCCCTTGCTCCGGCCCTCCTGAAAAAGGCAGACTATCGCTCCTACCACATCGGCAAATGGCACCTCCCTAGCAAGCCGATCGCAACCGGCTTCGACCGGTCCTACTATCTCAAGGATCAAAGCCGATTCTTCAGCCCTACCACTCATTACCTCGACGATCAAAAACTTCCCCCCGTCAAACGCGGAACCGGCTTTTATGGCACCATCGAACTGGCCAACCGCACTCTCGAATTCCTCGAAGAACACGAAACCAATTACTCAGACTCCCCCTTCTTCACCTATCTTGCCTTTGCCGCCCCGCACTTCCCCCTTCATGCCCTCCCGGAAGATATTGCGAAGTATGCTGAAACGTATACTTCCGGGTGGACCCACACCCGAAAGGCCCGCCACCAACGAATGGTCGAACTCAGCTTTCCAAAAGTAGAACTCTCACCCGTCCTCCCAAACCTCGGCCCTCCCTATCACTTCCCAGAACAACTCAAAATTCTCGGCTCAGGCGAAGTAAACCGACCCCTTCCCTGGGACCAATTGACCAAAGAACAACAGACCTTTCAGGCTAAAAAAATGGCCATTCATGCCGCCATGATAGATCGCATGGACCACGAAATCGGCCGAGTCATCGCCCACCTCAAAAAAACAGATCGCTTTAATAACACGCTTATTCTTTTCCTCTCCGATAACGGAGCGAGCGCTGAAATCATGGTGCGCGGCGATGGCCACGATCCAACCGCTCCCCTCGGATCAGCGCCAACCTACCCCTGCCTCGGACCCGGCTGGTCAACCACCGCCAACACTCCTTTTAAAAAACACAAAACCTGGACTCATGAAGGTGGAATCTCTACTCCCTTAATCGCGCATTGGCCGCAAGGACTCGACGGAAAAAACAAATTTCGCCACACCCCGGCCCACGTCATCGACCTCCTCCCCACCTTCCTCAATATTGCCAAAATCAAGCGAGATACTTCTATTGTAGCAAGCCCCGGCAAAAACCTCCTCCCCGTCTTTAAAAAAGATCAAAAGAATCTTCATCAAGATCTCTGGTGGTCACACGACGGTCACAACGCCATTCTTAAAGACGGCTGGAAGGCCGTCTCCTCATTCAAAGAACCGTGGGAACTCTACCATCTTTCCAATGACCGTAGTGAAACGACCAATCTAGCAAAAAAGCACCCTGGAAAACTGAAATCCCTCGTCGCACTCTGGAATAAGAGCGCGGATCAATTTCTCGCCGACTCAAAAAAATAAGAGCCTTTCCAAGGCATACCACAAACCGCTAGCATCGGGAATGTTCTTCAAAAAAGCTCTCACGGTGGCTCTGCTCATTTCGTCTCTTTCCGCCCAGGAAAAAAGCACAACACCTTCAGCAGCAGAATTTGGATTCACCAACCTTTTTAACGGTAAGGATCTCACCAACTGGGTCGACGTCAACACCTCGCCCGAAACTTGGTCAGTCAAAGACGGACTCCTCGTTTGTTCCGGTAAACCCATCGGTGTGATGCGGTCGAAAAAACAATACGAGAACTTCATTCTCGTCATCGAATGGCGACATATGAAAGCCGGCGGAAACTCCGGCGTCTTTCTCTGGAGCGATGCCAAGCCATCCGGAAACCGGCTTCCAAAGGGCATGGAAGTTCAGATGCTCGAACTGGAGTGGCCTAATATTCACAAAAAACGCGACGGCTCGCCAAACCACCCCGGCTACGTCAGCGGCGAACTCTTCGGCGCGGGCGGAATGAGAGCGATCCCCGAAAACCCACGCGGATCACGGTCGATGTCCTTTGAAATGCGCTGCAAAGGAAAAGGCGAGTGGAATCAATACGTGATCGTGGCGGTCGATGGCACCGTCAAACTTTCGATCAACGGAAAATTCGTCAATGGCATCCGCGAAGCCGATCTTCGCAAAGGCTACCTTTGCCTCGAAGCCGAAGGCGCCGAAATACACTTCCGAAAAATCCAGATTATGGAACTCCCTTCAGGACGCGCCGCCGACCTTGGCATGACGCTTGATCAGCAGAAGAAATAAACCCTGCAAGATAATGAAACCATTGCTGTTCATCCTAATCCTTTACCCCCTTGCTCATGCTGGGATCCTCGGTTCTTGGATACTTAACCAAAAAAACTTTACCGGCCAAAAACTGAACCCAGCAGGTGAAGCACAAGAAGTTCCAGAATTCGATACTGATGGCAATCTTGTTTTCGCTTCGAAGCAGCACGTTCTTCTTCCCGAGGAATCTGCGAAAAAACTCCCCCTCCAGACCTTCGCCATTGAAGCTCGAGTGCGGATTGACCAAGCCCAAAAATGGGGCTCAATTTTGAGTTACAGCCAAGACAACGGCAGCTACGAGCGCGGTTGGATTCTCGGCTACAACGGCTCACGCTTCTCCTTTCGGATCTCCACCGGCAATAGCCTTCTTGAAGTCGCGGCGCCCGAACCGTTCGAACCCGGTGAATGGAATCACCTGTTCGCGACCTATGACGGCAAACAGATGAAGCTTCATTTAAATGGTCGTCTGGTTGGCTCACGAGTCGTCACCGGACCTATCGTCCTGCCTGACATCCCCACCCCGTTCGTGGTCGGAGCCTATAAGGACAAGGATGAGTTTTACCCCATTAATGGCCGCATCGAGTCGCTCCAATTTCACGATTCCCTGCCAACTCGTGAGGAACTCGCGATCATCGCTAAAGAGTTTGCTGTCGTGCCCTTTTCAGTTCGCCCTGCTGTTCGTTTTTTAGCTCCAGGAAAGGCACTTCTTTTTTGGGAAGCCAGCCACCCCGGCAAGGCCGTCATCGGATACGGAACAACCCGGAAACTCGGCAGCATCGTGGAGTCTGAATCGGAAGACCTTCGTCATGAGGTCATCCTCGACAACCTAAAGTCGCACACCCGTTACTCATACCGAATCAGCTCCAACACCGAAAACGGGGAAAAATTCAGTCCCCTCTACGAATTCGACACCAGCATGAACTACATGCCGGCTCCGACTCCTGATACCGACCACCCTCTTGCCAAAACCTACCTTCAAGATCTCCCTGCTCAACCCGGCTTCGCCATCGTGGTAGGCTTATCCGACGGATCACTGACAAGAGCTATTGCCTCCCAGAGTAAGCTCAATGTCACCGCCTTTGATGATGATCTTGATAAGATCAACGCGTTAAGAAAAGAACTCACATCCCAAAATCTTCACGGTTCCCGCATCACTCTGCTTCACCTGCCAGATCTCAAAAAACTCCCCCTGACCTCCTGCGTTGGCAACCTCGTCTGTACCGAGCGAACAACCGTGCCTTGCTCTGCCGCAGAATTTTCCCGACTCACCAGGCCTGGTGGGCGCTCCGCTCTTCCTGATGGCACTCTGATTACCCGTGAGCGCCTTCCCGGTTCAGGCGAATGGACTCACCAATACGGACCACCTTCCAACACCGCGTATTCCGGCGAACGTCTCGGAGGAAGCCAGGCCACCAATGACCTTGAACTTCAATGGATCGGGCGACCCGGCGCGGATTTTGGCATCGACCGCCAACCACGCATGTCCGCCCCCCTTGCCACAAATGGCAGGCTCTTTCACCAAGGACTCAATCGCCTCATCGCAGTTGATGCCTACAATGGTCAAATTCTTTGGGGTATGGAAATTCCAGATCTCCGCCGGGTCAATATTCCCCACGATTGTGCCAATTGGTGTGCCGACAGCGATTACCTCTACGTTGTGGTCAAAGATCTTTTGTGGGTGCTTGATGGCACAACGGGAAAGCGGATTACGACCTTAAAACTAACTTCGGCTCATCTCGAAAGCCACGAATGGGGATACATCGCGCAAGAGGACGACGTCTTGATTGGATCTTCAGTCCGGCTTGGCGCGGAATTTAAAAAATACTTTGGCGATGCCTGGTATGACAAGGTCGGGCGAGATTCCGACACTGCCAATGTCCTCAGTGATAATATCTTCGGTTACACCAAGTCCGACTGGAAGGGTGCTTGGTCTTATAGCAGAGGCCTTATTATAAACCCCACAATATCCCTTTCCAAAGGCCAACTTTGCTTCCTCGAGTGCCGTAATCCTGACCTCAGAAAAGACAGCTCAGGGCGCGAAACCACTCGGAATCTTTGGAGAGATATTCATGCGGTCTGCCTCGATGCAAACACCGGAAAAGTCATTTGGGAAAAGCCCTTTCCTCCCACCCTTCTCCGCACTGAAACGAAGGGCTTCATTCAAGTTTCATATGGTGCCATGACCAGTGAGGGCTTTCTCGTCACTATCTCAGAAGGCGATACCAATGAGGCTGGCAAGCAGACAGGTAAGGGCATCTTTAGCTATCATTACTTTGACCTCGAAAATGGCTCCTTACGGTTTCAATCCCAAACGCCATGGCGCATTAATCACCACGGCTCGCACATCTCCCACCCCGTCGTTTACGAAGATCGGGTCTACACCGACCCTACCGGGATTTCCCTTCCCGATGGCAAACTCCTCGATCACAAGTTTGGCCCGCGCGAGGGGTGCTCAGCAGTTGTCGGCACTAGCTACGGACTTCTTCTTCGTGGAATCGATCGCTGCCTCACCTTTTGGTCAAAAGATCAAAAAAAACCAACCCATTGGCCCAGGTTACGACCTTCCTGCTGGCTGAGTTTTCTTCCCGCCCAAGGCCTCTTCCTCGCCCCTGAGGGAGGTGGGGGGTGCTCCTGTGGAGGTTGGATGGAAACCTCCCTCGCCTTTATCCCGAAGAACAACTCAGGAATTGTTATCCCGGATCAGCAGAAAAAGTAACCCGCCATGACCCGTTTCATATTAACACTCTTAGCCCTTTCTTCCTTTTCGGGTGCAGCGATCTGGCCGACGTATCGGCACGACAATCGACGAAGCGGGGTCTCCTCCGGCGCTTTGAAACTGCCGCTCGTCGAATCCTGGATACACTTTGGCGGACCTCCCCAGCAAGCCTGGACCGGCCCCGCAAAGTGGGACGCCTTCTCCGGCAACGAAGGTCTCCAGTCGATGCGCAACTTTGATCCGTGCCATTTCACGACGGCCGCTCACGGACTCATTTACTATGGCTCTTCCTCAGACAATGCAGTCCATTGCCTAAAGGCCTCGACCGGAGAAGAGCAATGGCATCATTTCACCAACTCCTCCGTCCGTTTTCCCCCCACCATCTTAGAAAAAAAAGTATGGTTCGGTTCCGATGATGGCTTCGTTTATTGTGCCGATGCCCTGACCGGAAAAACACTTTGGAAAAAACAGGCCGCTCCCTCTGATCGTCTGATCCCCAGTAATGGCAAACTCATCTCACCCTGGCCCGTACGTACGGGAATCACTATTGAAGACGGACGCGCTTTTTTTGCAGCTTCACTTCTGCCATGGAAGACTTCTTACCTCTGGTGCATTGATGCCAAAACAGCCGACAAAACCTATCTCACCGAACATCAAGGCGTCACCCTCCAGGGGGCTATGCTCGCCGGTGGTGACCGCCTCTACATCCCCCAAGGCCGAGCCGCACCAATTGCCCTGAACCAGAATGATGGGAAAAAGACCGGAACCATTGGACAAGCCGGAGGAGTCTTCTGCCTCCTTACGGAAGACAATCAATTGATCGCTGGCCCACCCAACCAAAAACAAAGAGATCAGCAACTCCGAATCGCCGACCCCGATTCAGGTAAAAGCCTCACCACATTTAACAACACCACCCGTGCTGTCGTCGCGAAGGGAAAAGCCTACCTTCATTCCATCAACAAACTTCAGTGCCTCGATCTCCTCCGCAAAGGGCAGCTCGAAGCTCTCCTCACCAACCACCAAACCGAGCTCAAAAAACTCGACCCGAAAGTGGAGGCTAACCTCGTCAAAATTGAATCCCTTAAAAAGGAAATATCCACAATCCAGACTCAAATTAAAGCCTGCCTGATCTGGACCATTGAGCACCCCGCCCCATTCGAATTGGTGGTGGCTGGAGACCAACTCATCGTCGGGCTCGACAACCAAGTCTCCATTCTCAGCACCAAAACCGGGAAGTCACTTTGGCAGGCCCCGGTCACAGGAAAAGCCTACGGCATCACAGCTGCCGAGGGCCGCCTCATCGTTTCCACCGATCTCGGCCATATTCATACTTTTCATTCCCAACCGTGAAGCATCTCCTGATCTTTCTTCTGGTAACCGTCTCGTCACTCGCCTGCCAAGTTCCCGTCTTTCGCTACGCTCTGGAGCGCTGGCAACCGGATTCCTTCCGCTTGCAATTGATTCATCGAGGCGAGGCGCCACCTGAATTAACGATTGAACCGAAACACCTCAATCTCGAGTTTGAATCCCTCAGCATGGATAAGCTCACTCCCAACGAACGCTTCGCCATTGTTGGGCTCGAGAAGCTTACCGAATATCCCGCCTTCCTACTTCATCCCCCTGAAAGCTGGGAGAACACTGAACCGCTTGTCTTTCCTGGGACCAGATCAGCACTTGAGAGTATCCTCGATTCTCCCCTCCGACACCGAATTAAAAACAACCTCTTAAATGGAGAATCGACTGTCTGGGTCCTTGTTGAGGGCACTGACCAAACCGCCAATGAGGCGACTTTCAATCTCCTCAATGATACCTTACAGGAAGCCGCCAAAAATATCCAAATTCCTCAGGGAGTCATCCAAGCCGACCAGATTGGAAAAGTAGGCGAAGACATCAATCTCGATGATGTCCTCCGTTCGTCCATCCCTCTCAAGATCTCCTTCAAGATCGAACGAATCAAACGCAGTGACCCCGCCGAACAGACCTACCTCCGCATCCTCACCGCTAACCGAAACTCTCCACCCGAAGAACCACTCGTTGTTCCCATCTTTGGTCGCGGTCGAACACCAGGCCCACTTCCTGGTAGTTCCATTACAGCTGAAACCGTCACAACAGCCTGTGAATACCTCTGCGGTGCCTGCTCCTGTCAGGTCAAAAGCGGCAACCCCGGATACGACCTACTCTTCAAGGCCAACTGGCAGGAAAAACTTCAATCTGGCCTCGTCGTAATCGATAAATCACTCCCCACCGTTCTTCCCTCTCTCAACGACGAATCTTTACCTGATCGGGAATCACCTGAAGAAAGATCCTCGCTAAAATCCTACGTCGTCAATTTTCCCAATACCCTCTTGTTAGCTATCCCTATGATCCTCCTCATCGGCACCATTTTTCTCCTGAAGAAATCCAAATGAGACCTTCGCTGCTTTGCTACTCTGCTTAAGCCCCCTCATCCATTTTTCATTATGCTCCTGGCCGAAATCAAACACCGGAAGTTCAACTTCATCATCGCCACCGTAACAGCAGCAGCTGCTATCTGTATCTGGCTTACCGCCGAAGAAAGCCTCACCAAATTTGACCAAAATACCGAAGCCCAGCTCAGTTTACTAGAAGACGAAACGAAGGCTGAGATGATCCAGCTTGAGAACGACATTCGTAAAACCATGAAAGGCCTTGGTTTCAACGTCTTCCTCTTCCCCAAAGGCGAAGAAATCTGGAAAATTAAGGAGCGTGGATACTCCGAACAAACACTCTCTGAAGACTCCGTTCACAAACTTGCCGAAAGCGAAATCGTCACCGTTAACCACCTTCTTCCTCAGCTATCAAAACGAGTTCGCTGGGAAGAACAAAATCGATCGATCCTCCTTGTCGGCGTTGAAGGACAAGTTCCTATCGCTCACAGATCCAAAAAGAAACCCATCATGAATCCTCTTACTCTGGGGACGATCAATCTCGGCTACGATCTACACGAACCCCTCGGACTCAAAAAAGGAGATCAGGTGATCCTTAACCACAAAACCTACACTCTTGCCCAAACCTATCCTCCAAGAAACTTCCGCGACGATGGCTCGGCCTGGATACACCTTGATGAAGCGCAAAAACTCTTCGAGCAACCTGATCGAATCAATGCTATCTTAGCCCTTGGATGCAATTGCGCCTCTATTGATCGACTCGGCGAAATCCGTTCAGAGATTTCCAAAATCCTTCCTGAGGTTCAAATCATCGAACTCGGTTCATCCGCCATGGTTCGTGCCGAAGCTCGTAACAAAACCGGTGACCGGGCAAGAAAAGCCAAAGCTACAATCATAAAGAGCCGTGAAACTGCTCGCTCCGAACGTGCTCGTTTTTCTGCAGTTCTCTCCCCAATCATTGCAAGCGGCGCCTTTCTCGCTCTCGCATATCTCTCCTTTGCTAACGTCCGTGAACGACTTCCCGAAATTGGCACTCTTCGTGCGATTGGTGTCAGTCATTTCAAAATTGCAAAACTCCTGCTCGCCCGAGCTGCTCTAATCGGCCTTCTCGCAACCGGCCTGACCTTCACCATTTCTAAAGCCTTCTCATTTTCCTTTCCTCCCATGAGTTGGCTTTTCATTCCCACCGTTAGCGCCGCTGCAACGTGGCTCTCGACCATCTACGCTCTCACACGCGATTCTGTTATCCTGCTCCGAAGCAATTGAAAATTGCTAATCCATCACCACCACCCGGTCTGCAATGGCCTCCGCTTCTTTTTTAGAATGAGTGACATGTAAAGCAGTCACGCCCTCCCTCTCAATCATCTTTCGAATTACGCCAAGCACCTCATCATGACGAGCTTCATCTAAACCGGATAGAGCTTCATCCAGACAGAGTAATTGTGGCCTCAGCGCCAGAGCCCTACCCAAAGCAACTCGACGAGCTTCACCACCTGAAAGCCCCTCGGGTAAGCGACTCAAAAGCCCCTCCAATCCAAGATCTCTTGCCAAGCTCTCCACTCGTTCCTTTATTTCCTCAGGCTTCCAACCATGAAGCTTAGGACCAAACTCTATTTGCTCTCGGACCGTCAAAGAGGGGAAAAGCACAACATCTTGCGGCACTAGGCCAATTCCCCGTGCCCCAGGCGGTAAATTTGTCACCTCTAGTCCATCAAGTACAACACGCCCGCCAACTGGCCCTTCGCGTAATCCACAAACCGTTTCGAGGAGCGTCGTTTTCCCGCAACCACTCGGCCCCATAAGAGCGAGACACTCACCCTCCTTAATCTCCAACGAGAAGGGGGACAAGACAAAATCCCCTGCTTGGACCGTTACCTGTTCCAAAACTAAACTCCCCCCACTCATACCGCTCCTCCTCTTCCTGCAAGACACCTCACTATTAAAAGGGTTGAAACTGCCAACAAAATCATTAGCAGCGAAAGTGCCGCAGCTCCTGGCAAATTGCCTATATTAATCTCAAGAAAAACCGACGTAGCCAATACTTCGGTCCGGCCACGCGTCGCTCCCGCAAAGATTAGGATCGGCCCAAACTCTCCCAGCGCCCTCGCCCACGCCATTGTTCCTGCTGCCACTATTCCCTTACCAGCCAATGGCAAAACAACTCGCATAAATGCCTGCCCCCGGTTACATCCCAAAGTCATCGCGACCTCTTCATAACGCGGGCTAATCTGATCAAAAGTCGTCCTCATCGTCCTAACTGCAAAAGCCGCCGCCACCGGAAACTGAGCCAGCACCACTCCTAACGGATGAAAGGTCATTGGGAAACCAACCTCACTTACAATGCCTTCAAGTGATCTCTGACTCCCCGCAAACACAAAACTCAGAAGCCCAAATAAAATTGCGCTTCCGACCAAAAATCGTAATACAATCCCATTCCCTTTCCGAGCTGCACCCCAGATCGCAGCTATTAGCGCACCACCCGCTAACATTCCACAACAGGCCGATGGTGGGATCCGATTGAACAAAATCAAAAGACTTAAGCCCACAATCAAGGGAGGTAGCAAAATTGGAATATCCAGAAATGTATCTACCAAGGCTCTTCCCCGAAATTGATATCGGGATAAAAGATAGCCCACCGGGACTGAAACCAATACTGAAAGAATTGCTGTCGCCGTACAGGTCACGAACGTCAGTGTGATTGAATGCTGAATATCAGCATCCTTCAAAATCTCACTCGCCTGGCTCCACGAAACCGTCAGCATATTTGCCCCGACCATTAAAAGCAGGAGTCCTAGGTAGGCTGCGACCACAAAGACCAGAAAAAGAAGAAAAGGCCACTCCGGCCTAACCCTCCAAATCTTTTGATCACTAATGATGCCCTTCTCCATTTCGCCTTTTAGATTCAACTCTTGAATGCCTCAACAGAATTAAATGGCGACTGGTCATAATCAATCTTCGCTTCCACCGACGTTGCCATAAGTCAACCCTATGCCGGCGTTTTCACAATGAAAACTCCCAAGATTACACATACCTAACAAACAATGGGCGCCCACGAAAAAAGGCTTTTCCATCCTGGGCGACAACTAAAAACCATCGTCAATTGAGTTCCCATTGGAATCCCAATTCCTCGAATCTTTCCTTTGCTTCCGGAGTCGCCAGAAAGTTGCCTAATCTCTTCATCAATTCGGGGTAAGCCGATTCCTTTGCCACCGCAAATGGCTGCTCAGCAAAAGCCAACTCGTCTTTCAACTCCACGATTTCATTTTCCTTCAAAGTCACCGGACTAGCGAGTGCGTTACTTCGGTAAACCAAAACTGCATCGAGTGATCGGGCCTGTAACGCAGACACAAGATCATCTCCTTTCGCAACCTTCACAGCCACATTAGCTTCCAACGCTTCGGTCAATCCACGTCTCTCAAGCATGATCCGCGTTAATTCTCCCAGCGCACTTTTGCGACCATCACAAATTCCAAGCTTTACCCCTAGCTTTCCAAGATCTTCCAATTTACGAAGATCCTTTGGGTTCCCTATCCGAACTAATAAGACGATTTCATTCCTCGTCATGATCCGCCCCTCAAAAAACCGTTCCTGAACCTTATTCAGAAACTTCGTATCACACGCAAAGTATCCTGCGGGCTTAGCCCCAGCATCCATCTGCGCAACCAAGGTCCCACAACCCTCAAAAACCGTATTCACCCTGCACCCCTCACGCGCTTCAAATTCTCGAACCCGCTCCTGAATCGCCGGCCTTAACATTGATCCCGAAAAAAAGGTCACTTCCGGTTGATCCGACCATTTATCCCCCTCATCAGGAACCATAAACCCCATCTTCTGAAAGATCTTCCGACCACGATCTTGCGCTGTGACATAACGGGCAAAATGGAGTGACCTCTTTGCGTCCTTACTCGACGTTAGCACTCCAATCGAAGCTCTTTTCGCTCTTTTGGAAAACTCTGGGACGGCAATCCATTCCACCTCAGAAAAATTTCTCGCTACCGCGTCCCATGCTAAGGAAACATCCACAGCACCAGTCGCAACATCTTCTACAATCGCATTCACGGTTGGCTTAGTCACAACCACGTTAGGATTAACTCTCACTAATAAGCCCTCCTCTTCCAAAACCTTCCAGGTAAACTTACCCACCGAAGCTGATTTTTCGGCCAAAGAAATCTTCAATCCTTTCTTCCCCATATCCGAGAGTTTCGTCAAACCTCGCGGATTGCCCTTCGGAACCACCATCCCAGCAGTCAAAAGCGCCACCGGAATTGCCTCCTTCATCAAGCCCTTATCTCTGGCCGAGTCGATATAACTCTGGTCTGCAGGCAAATAAAGATCACCACCTGCCACTTCAAGTTGGCTGGCCAGAGCTCCTGATCCACCAAACTGTAAATTGACCTTCACCCCAAACTCCTCCTCGTATAGGCGGGCAATCTCACTCATTGGTTTTCGCAATCCCGCGGCACAGTGGAAGAGCAAGTCCCCTGTCCCCGGTCCATCTCGGTCATTATCCTCCTTCAGCCACCAAAAAGCACCTCCAAGCAGGACTACGAGAATTCCAATAACAAAAACAGGTCGTTTCATGACTTAATACCAGAACAGTGATGACAGTCCTTGTCTCTGACAAGGCGCACTTTTTTCATCCGCATCCATTGCGCATCAACATGGATCATTCGATCCACCGCTGGTTCGGAGAAGCGGGTCAGAAGCTTAATACCCTCCAAAGCCGCGATTTGAGCTATCATTGCTGAGACCGCCCCAATTACCGGAAAGCGACGTTTCCAATAAGCGGGCGGGGCCTTTACTAAACACCCAAGACAAGCCGACTTACCCGGGTCGACTGCGAGCACATGCCCCTCCATCGAGCACATTGCACCATCAACAAAAAATTTACCCTGACTCATCGCTTCCCGATTCATCAAGAGACGCTCTTCAAAAAGAGGAGCGCATGAAAACACAATGTCAGCTCGCTCAACAAGCCCTGCAATATTCTCTTCCGAAACATTCTGCCCCATCGATTCAATCTCAAGATCCCGATTAAATCGCCTCAATGTCTCCGCAGCTTGAACGTGACGCGCGCTACCTAGACCCTCATGAGTCATCAGAATCTGACGATTTAAATCATCCGGTCTCAGCTCTCCCCCATGCGCAAGAATGATTCGCCCCACTCCTGCTGCTGCCAGAGACAAGGCCAAGGGCCCGCCCAGTCCACCCACTCGTGAAACCAAAGCGGTTGAGTTTCTCAACTTCTCCTGAGCCTCACTTCCAAATCCCGGAACATCTTCCTGCCAAGTATAATAATCTTCGTACTTCACAATAGAATCTTCCCTTTCTCTAAAGTAATTACCCGATCTGCTTTCTCAAGAATTCTAGGGTCATGAGTCACTACCAAAACTGAACCTCCACCCTTAACATAATTCCGCAGCCCAAAGATCACTGCTTCGGCACTCACGTCATCTAAATTTCCCGTTGGTTCGTCTGCCAAAACTAAATTCGGACAGTGAATTAAGGCCCGGGCTAGGCCTACTCTTTGTTGCTCTCCTGCACTCAACTCCCCCGGAATATGGGACGCCCTCCCCTCAAGTCCCAGCGAAACTATCAACTGATCCGCCCGACTTTGATCTCCGCCAGCGACGAGAATATTCTCTCGAATATCAAGATAGGGGATCAGTCTTGCATCTTGAAATACCAATCCAATCACCTCTTTGCGAAAGCGCGTTTTCTCAAAACCACTCATTTTTGAGACGTCGTGACCAGCAACCTCGATCGATCCTGCATCAGGACCTAACAAACCAGCCACCACATATAAAAGAGTTGATTTCCCCGCCCCACTCGGACCACGAAGGGCGACAAACTCACCCACTCCCATTTGCAGAGAAATATCATCAAGGGCTACCACCCTGTCATACGACTTCGATAACCCCACCAACTTCATCAGTTGGCTCTGATCCGTATTGATCGTGCTTTGCTTGTTCACCGGTCGGTAGGATCATATTTTACGCAAGGCGACCCAAGTCAAAGATGTCGCAATTTTCTACCGGTTCAATTTGGGCTCAAGCCAGAGCCCCCAATCGGAGCTATTCCCGTCATTCGAGGGATCCACCACCAGCTCCAGTGTCTTCACCCCAGACACGTCAATCGAGTAATTCACCAAGCCACCAGCTTTAATAACTTTCGATTTCCAAAGAGTTTTGCCATCGCCTTTAATATCAAACCGAACCGTACCCTGTTTCCCGGTAGCCATCCCTACTTTTCCGCGCAAAGTTTTCCATCTCCTCCCGAGATTGTAACGATGGTTGGCCGGAGCATGACCATAAATCCCAGTCGAAAAAATCTCTCCCCCCGCTTCCAGAAGGAAAGGTGGCTCTGGTAAAAAATTGTAGGCAGGACGCCCCCACCCCACCTTGGCGGCAGATGCCTTAAACTGCGTTAAATCCGCCGCGGTTTGATTCTGCCCGGCTTGTGCGGGCGACTTCACCGCTTTGCGCCCACGCTCCAAGATTTTCTCGGCAATCTGCCGCATTTTCCCTTCAGGCAGTTGTCGTGCTTCGGCCACTGCAGCTTCACGGTTTCTCTTACTCAAAGCCTCGATAAAAGGAGTCATGGCCGCACGAATCTGGAACGTCGCCAGATCCGGCGTGCCATCTTTACCAACCGCGTAAGGATATTTAAACTTCGTCTGCGACATCCATCCACCTGTCGAACCATTGACGTGGAGCGGAATTAAACGCAACTCACCTGCCTTACCCGGAGGAAGTGCGTCGCAGGAAAAACTAAAATCTCCATCAGCATCCGGCACTGCAGTTGCAGTCGTTGCATTATAATCCCCGCCTCCCTCTGGATCAAAGTAGGCCACGACCGCGTAAACTGGGGGATTCGCGCCCAGCCTTCCAGAAACATGAATCGCTTTCCCCTTGGCCCTAATCGTCAATCTCTCAACTGTTGAGCTCACAGGAAGATTCATACCTTTAAGCGATTCCGAAAACTGGGGATGCGACGCCAATCTCAAGGCATGAGCCAAAGTCAAAAAAGATCCCTTGCCCTCGCCCCGCAATTCATCACCGTAGGTTCGGTTTCCCGACCCCATCAAGGCTGTTCCGCGTAACGCCTCATCAGGCCGCTCTCTACAATGGGGAAGACCAAGAGCATGACCAAGTTCGTGGGCAATCCCCCCGATGAAAATCGAATTATGCTTGCCCAGAGAAATCCGGCCATATTGACCATCTCGCATCATCGGAGTTTTCTTTGCTAAATTTAAAGTATCCA
>JAQWSX010000047.1 GCA_029242935.1 Akkermansiaceae bacterium | reverse complement strand
AGGACTCTGGAATGGATCTTCCTCGCTCAAATGGCTCAAGCCCGGCGGCTTCATGGGCAACCCAACCGGCAACAGATACGTTGATCTCGTGGACGGTATGGAAAAGCCGCCGAATCCAAAAAGCGATTCACGGATGGTCATCGAACATGACAAAGATAAGCGGATCATCCCACCCGCCATCATCCTGCCACACGGCAAAGTCGGACAATCCCCAACTGCAGTTATTTACGATAGCACCAAAGGAAAGTTCGGCCCTTTCGAAGGACAGGTTCTCGTCGGAGAGCAGACCCACTCTCAGGTCCAACGCGTCTACTTAGAAAAGGTCAAAGGACTTTACCAAGGTGCTGTTTGGAAATACCTCGAAGATTTTCGCTCTGGAATTGTTCCAGCTCGGATGGGTGATGACGCGACGCTCTTCGTTGGAGGAACAAACCGTGGATGGGGTGCCCGAGGCGGCAAGAACTTCACCTTCGAACGCGTTCGCTGGACCGGGAAAACGCCCTTCGAAATGCACGAGATGCACGCAAAGCCAGAGGGCTTCACCATCACCTTCACCGAGCCAATCAACGCAGCCTCTGCCAGAGATATGAAATCATACGCCTGTGAGGCCTGGACCTATATTTACAAAAGTGGATACGGAAGTCCTGAAGTCGACAAGGTCACCCCTAAAATTGACTCTGTCACCGTCTCACCTGACCGAAAATCTATCAACTTGAAGGTTTCTGGACGCGTGCGCGGCCACGTCCATCACTTCAAACTCGGCGGACTAAAGTCAGCCAAAGGAGATTCTCTCTGGCACCCGGACGTTTACTACACTCTCAACGAAATCCCCGAGTAATCGGGCCTCGACTCAATCTCCAAGCCACACCCCGAGAGGGCTGTGGCTTTCTTTTTAAAAAGCTGCCCAGTTGTCCAAATCCCATGTTGCACAGCCTCCTCTTTGCGCCATCATCTACCCATGCGTTTTGTCATTATCCCCCTCCTTTTCACTCTCCTCCACGCCCAGGAAAATAATAAGGAAGAGATCAAAGAAAATCCCCCAAGCATCGTGACCAAACAAGATACCGTCACCATTGCCGGTAGGAAAATCGACTATAGGGTCACGGCTTCCACCCTCGCCCTAAAAACAGCAAAGGACGAAGACCGCGCTTCTATTTTTCACGTCGCCTACGAACGTATCGGTATGGCTGATCGCCACAAACGCCCGGTTGTCTTCGCCTTTAATGGCGGCCCCGGTTCGTCGGCGGTGTGGCTTCACATGGGTGCCCTCGGACCACGCATTGTTCCGACCACCCCAGATGGCACCAAAAGCCTGCCCCCTCCCCTCACCGTCAAAGAAAACCCACAATCCATTCTCGATATCGCTGATATTGTTTTCATCGACCCAGTCTCGACCGGCTTCTCACGTGCAGAGGGAAAAACCAAGGCCGACGAATTCCACGGAGTCAAGGGAGACATCCGTTCGGTCGGTGATTTCATTCGCCGCTGGGTGACCGAAAACGACCGTTGGGCCTCGCCAAAATATCTCCTTGGTGAGAGTTACGGTGGCATTCGTGCGGCCGGCCTTGCCGACCACTTGCAGGATGAGTTTGGAATGTCCCTCAACGGGGTTGTTCTTCTTTCCTCACTCATCGACTTCCGAACTCTACGATCCAATATTGCCGATGACCTTAGCTACTCTATCTTCTTTCCGGGCCTCACAGCCACCTCCCACTATCACAAGAAGATTGAAGGCAATCGTAATGAACTTGTTGAGCAAGCCCGCACCTTCGCCTTCGGTACCTACTCCCAAGCGCTCTTAAAGGGCGCTGCGATCTCCGCCAAAGAAAAACAATCAGTCGCCGACCAAATGGCCAAGTTCACCGGCCTGCCCGCTTCACTTTTCGTCGAAACAAACTTGCGTCTCTCGTCTACTAGATTTCGCAAGGAACTCCTTCGCGACGAAGGCAAAGTCCTCGGTCGCTTCGACGCCCGTATTGCCTGGCCCACAACTTCTCCAGAAAGCGATTACCCGAGTTACGATCCCTCCTACTCCGTGGCCTATGGGGCCTTTTCAACAGCCATCAACGACTACCTCAGTCGAGACCTCGGCTGGGAAGGCCACCATCCTTATAAGATACTCACGAGCGATGTCCGCCCTTGGGATTGGGGAACAAGCAACACCATTGTCAATATGGCCCGTAACCTTGAGTCAGCAATGCGCGAAAACCCAGACCTTAAAATACTGGTGATGTGCGGCTACACAGACTTGGCAACTCCACCGGCCAACATGCAATATTCCATCGATCACCTTTTTAATATCCCCAAGGAGCGCCGAAAGGCCATCAAGTTTACGTGGTATGAAGCCGGACATATGTTCTATCTCAACCAGCCAGATCTAGAAAAAATGCGCACAGACCTGGTCGATTTCATCAAGTAGAAAAATTTGCCACCTTCCAAAATTTCTAAAGAAAGAGTGGCAGTCCCACAAGGACTCGAACCTTGAATGACTGAACCAAAATCAGCTGTGTTACCAATTACACCATGGGACTGGATCCTTGCCTGCGCTTAAAAGCGTGCGGCGGAGGAATAAATTCAGTCTCGCACCGTTGCAAGACCGAAATAGGCGGAAATCCTATTTTTCTTCTGCTCGACCCACTTCCAAGGCTCCTCTTGCCCCTGTAAGATCGATTTGTGTCGAAAAAACACACCAAAACCCAATCCATCTTAGTAAGCTTCGTCAAAATCCAAACCAGAGAAGCCAACCCTTGACCTCTTCTCCAAAAACCAAGAGGTTCGCAGCCTCCCATGGATTACGGAACGCTCATCGAAAAACGCAAAGCACGCCTTACCGAGATTGAAAAACTCATGGAAGATCCGGGGTTTTTCAACGACCAGAAAAACTCGACCCAATACATGCGCGAGCACCGCTCTCTGAAAAAGCTCTTGGAGCTCTGGGATGAGTATCAGCAAGTCACCAGCGACATCGAAGGAAACGAGGAACTTGCCAAGGGCGACGACGAGGAATTCTCTGTATTGGCTGAAGAGGAACTTCCCGGCCTACGCGAACGCCACGAAGTTTTAGCCCAGGAGGTACAATACGCTCTCCTTCCCAAAGACGAAACCGAGGACCGTGATGCCCTTCTCGAAATCCGAGCCGGTGCCGGAGGCGATGAAGCCTCCCTCTTCGCCGGCGAGCTCATGAACCTCTACCAGCGCTACACCGAAAAGCGCGGCTGGAAATGTGAGCACCTCGGAAGTTCTCCCTCCGACGTTGGCGGCTACAAAGAAGTAGTCCTCAAAATCACCGGTGAAGAGGTTTTCCGCTACCTAAAATACGAGTCCGGTGTCCACCGCGTTCAGCGCGTTCCCGCAACTGAAACTCAGGGTCGTATCCACACTTCCACAGTCACTATCGCAGTTCTACCTGAGGCCGAAGAGGTCGACGTTCAGCTTAAGCCTGATGAACTGCACATTCAGGCCACCCGCTCTGGTGGCCCCGGAGGACAACACGTCAATACTACCGACTCCGCGGTGCAAGTGACCCACCTTCCAACCGGTATTCAGGTTAAATCCCAGGACGGTCGGTCCCAGACTCAGAACAAAGAAAAGGCCCTACAAATCCTGCGTGCCAAACTCTTCGAAGCCGCCCAACGCGAAGCTCAGGAGAGCTACTCGGCCCAACGAAAATCTCTTATCGGCTCAGGCGACCGTTCTGAGAAAATCCGCACCTACAACTTCCCTCAATCCCGCGTCACAGATCACCGCATCAACCACACCTCCCACAATATGGAAGGAATTATGACTGGTGATATTAACGAATTTACCGACCACCTCCAAAAGGCAGAGATGGAGCAACGTCTCGCAGAAGAGGAGTTGGGCTAAGATCCCAACATCCATTCACAACTTGTTCACAGCAGAATTGCAGCTCTCAGTATGACAACCATCCTTGATGTCCTCGAGAAAGGAACTTCTTTCCTCGAAAAAAAAGGAATCGCCGAGCCACGGCTCAACATGGAACTCATGGTCGCTTATGAACTGCGTATCAAGAGGATGGATCTCTATCTTCGCTTCGACCAGCCACTCGAAAAAGCAGCCCTCGCATCGCTTAGAGAAAAACTAAAGAAACGAAGCGAACATGTTCCTATTCAACATATTAACCAAGTTGTTCACTTTGGTAATCACGAATTCCACTGCGATCACCGCGCCTTGATTCCCCGCCCCGAAACCGAAGAGCTGGTCGATCTTGTGAAAAAGCAATTATTCACAAAACCTGCCCGTATTCTTGATGTCGGTTGCGGTTCCGGAGTTCTTGGGCTCACCCTTTTGAAAGATCTGGGAACAGACTGTGAACAACTCATCTTGGCAGACTTATCCACAGACGCCCTCTCGCTTTGTGAACAAAACCGCGATGCCCTCGGAGTCGAAGCGACACTCGTTGAGAGCAATCTCTTCTCCAGTATCACCGGAACCTTTGACCTCATCGTGGCCAACCTTCCCTACATAGCGGAGAGCGAGCGCGAAAAACTCGAGCCCGAGGTTCTTCACGATCCCGAGATGGCCCTTTTCAGCGGCCCAGATGGACTAGATCTCCTCCGCCTCTTCTGTGCCGAGTGTCACGCCTTTCTCAATACCGGAGGAATCGTAGCACTGGAAGTGGGATATGATCAGGGTGGAATCGTAGCCGAATATCTTCGGAACGCCGGACTTACCGAAGTCTCGATCGGAAATGATCTCAATGGAATCCCCCGCTTTCCACTTGCACAGAAGGCTTAAAAAGCTCACTTCATTCCTCCTAACAATAACGGACTATGGACAAACTTCTAGTGCACGGCGGCACCTCTCTCTCCGGATCCATTAATATTTCCGGATCGAAAAACGCGTCTCTCCCCATTCTTGCAGCCGCTCTTCTGACCGATCAGCAAGTTGTCATTGAGCGCGTCCCCGATGTCTCCGACACCAATTATATGCTGCAAATTCTCAGCGCACTCGGCTGCCAAGTCGAGCGCTACAGCGGTACCGTCAAAATTACCGCGGCAGATATTCATCCCGAGGCGCCCTACGAGATTGTTCGCAAAATGCGCGCCTCCATTTGTGTCATGGGGCCCCTCGTGGCCCGACTTGGGCGCGCTAGCGTTTCCATTCCTGGCGGATGTGTCATTGGTGACCGCCCTATCGACCTCCATTTGAAAGGACTTCAGGCCATTGGTGCCAACATCGATACCGAAGGTGGCAATATTCTCATCGAAGCCAAGGACGGGCTCAAAGGTCAGGAAGTTGATCTTAGCGGAAAGCATGGCCCCACCGTCCTAGGAACCGATAACCTGCTGATGGCGGCAGTTCTTACCGAGGGAACCACTGTCATTGAATCTGCCGCGTGCGAACCCGAAGTTGTCGACCTCGCCAATTTTCTCATTTCCATGGGATCCAAAATCGAAGGTGCCGGAACCCGCCGGATCACCATCGAAGGAGTGACCTCTCTCGGTGGAACTCACCATACCGTAATCCCCGATCGCATCGAAGCAGGAACCTTTATGGTTGCCGGAGCGATGGCAAGCGAATCAGGAATCACTCTAAACCGTATTCGCCAAGACCAACTTACCGGAGCTACGAAAAAACTCATCGAAGCCGGGCACCTCGTGCAGTTTAACGAAGCCGGAGACAGTGTCACCATCAACCCAGGAGATTCACCGAACGGCTGTTCCATCACCACCGCTCCTCATCCCGGATTTCCAACCGACATGCAGGCGCAGTTCACAGCCATGTTCGCGACAACCCCAGGGATTTCTGTCATTGAGGATACCATTTTTCCGCAACGCTTTATGCATTGCGCCGAACTCACCCGCATGGGGGCCGACATCAATGTCGACAATGGCACAGCTGTCGTTCAGGGAGTAAACCAACTCAGCGCGGCCCCTGTCATGGCTTCCGACCTACGCGCTTCTGCAGCCCTCGTTCTTGCTGGACTAAAAGCCAAGGGCACCACCGAAATTAATCGCCTCTACCACATCGACCGTGGCTACGAAATGATTGACGAAAAACTTCTCCAGCTCGGCGCAAAAGTAGAACGCACCCGCGGCAGCGCTTAGTTCTCGCACTTGTGGCGGTGTTCCAACTCGTTTAGCGTGATCACTGAAACCTCCAATGAAGAAGTTCCTGTCTCTTTTCTTATGCGGCCTGCTACCTCTAAGCGGGGACCTTGTGGTCCACTATGCTCTCGATGAAACCGACACGACCACAAGTGTCGTTCAGGATTCCCTCCAGGAGAACAATGGCTTCCTCATTGGAAGCAGTAATCCCACCAAGAATTTTGCAGCCCTTCATGGCACCGGCTACAACTTCCCCCTTCGCTCCGGCTTTCGCGTTAACCCCTCTCCCGAAGTTCAGCCAACAGATCAATTCACCATCACTTGGTGGTTCCGCCCTACCACTCTAAACGCCTTTGACCGCTTTTACGAGACTCTCTCTGGAACCGGTAATAACGGCTCCGGCATCCGAATCGACCTCGGAGGAAACGGTCGTCAGATACGCGCTCTCCTTCGCGATGGCAACGGCTCCACCAACACCACTGTCACCAGTCCGCTAAGCCTCACGGCCGGAGCTTGGTATTTCTTTGCCCTCCGCTATGACTCGCTGAACAATTCCTGCAAAGTCACTGTTCTTCCCGACACCGGCGGTGACATCACCGCTTCGAACATCAGGTCATCCACAACTACCAAGACTTCTCTCGGCACCAACACAATTACCCATAACACCGGCGTTTTCTTTGCCGCCGACGACGCCGGAGCGGCAGGTTCGAACGATTTCGGAGGTGCGATGGATGACATCGCCATCTTTCAAACTAGAGACAAACTTGGAGTCCTTACCGATACCGATCTCGCCGAGATCTTCAACAACGGAGCCCTCGCCTTCGACCCTCCCGCCCCACGTCCTACCATCAATTCTTTCACCGCAAACAGAAGCGATTTCAAATCCGGCGACTCCGTCATCCTCAGCTGGGATATTGCTGATGCCGACTCAGTTAAGATTACGCCCGACATTGGTTCCGTCAACGCAACCGGCACGTCCAACTTCACCGCAGCCTTCACCGAAATCTACACGCTTACCGCAACCAACGCCGAAGGCCCGACAAGCGCAACCGTGCAAATCACCGTCGATGGCTTGGCTCTCGCACCACAAATTAGCGAATTCGTCGCGAATAATTCATCCTTCGATGATGGAGATGGCAACTCCACCGACTGGATCGAGATCCACAACCGAAATATCACACCCTTTGACATCTCCGGCTATCACCTTACCGACGATGCCAGCAATTTGACCAAGTGGACCTTCCCGACCAACACCATTTTGGAGGGTGATGAATACTTCATCGTCTTTGCTTCAGGGTCCGACACACCCGATTCCGAAAAAAATCTCCATACTAATTTCAGCCTCAGCACCAAAGGAGAACACCTCGCCTTGATCTCTCCCGATGGCAACACAATCGTGCAGGAATTCTCACCAACCTACCCACCTCAAAAAACCAACACCAGCTACACCTCACAGGGCTTTCTTTCCCTTCCAACCCCGCGATCCAAAAACACCGGGACTGCCCGACAAGGTTATGTCCGAGACACCACCTTCGACATCGATCGAGGCCACTACAACGCGCCTTTCGATATCACTATTGAGACCACCACTCCGAACGCTGAAATATACTACACCACCGATGGCACTCCCCCTACCCCTGACAACGGCTACCTCTACAACCGGCCGATCACCATCTCAACTACCACTGTCCTCCGGGCCGCCGGCTTCAAAGACAACTTCATTCACACCAACGTCGATACCCAGAGTTACATCTTCCTGAACGACGTTATCAATCAACCCAACAACCCGCCCAACACCACCTCTCGGTGGGCCGGTCGCATCGCTGACTACGAGATGGATCCGCAAATCGTCGGCGATCCGGATTCTACCGATAAAATTATTCCGGCACTGCAAAAATTTCCTACCCTCTCGCTCACGATCGCTCCCGACGACTTTTACGGGCCCAACGGAATCTACCAAAACCCTCAAAGCGAAGGATCACTCTGGGAACGTCCCGTCTCAGCTGAGCTCATCTCACACGATGGCTCCGAGTCCGGCTTTCAAATCAATGCCGGACTTCGTGTACAAGGAGGCAGCAGCCGAAATCCCGACACTCCGAAACACAGTATGAGCCTCCGCTTCCGCACCCAATACGGAGCCGGAAAATTGCGTTACCCTCTTTACCGCGATGCCCCGAACGGCCGCAAAGCCGTGGAAAATTTCGATACGCTACAATTGCGCTCAAACTATAACTATGGCTTCTCCCACCGTCACTTCTGGCAGTGCGATAAAGCCCAATACAATCGCGATCAATTCACCAACGATGTTTTTATGGAGCTGGGAAATATCGGAGTTCACGGACGCTGGACCCATCTTTACATCAACGGAATCTACTGGGGATTATACCATCTCCACGAGCGTCCCGATCAGGACTTTATGGAGGCCTACTTCGGTGGCGAAGACGATGACTACGATGCCATCAATAAAGGCCAAGCACAATCTGGATCCATCGCCCGATACAACACCATGGCTTCCATTTCACGTAACAACATAGCGAACAACTCTGTTTACGAGATCCTCCAGAACCATCTCGATATCGATTCATTCATCGACTACATGATGCTCAATTTTTACATCGGTAACAACGACTGGGATGGCAACAACTGGAGAGCCGCCGGTATGGGACCCACCGGCGTTCCCTTCCACTACTTCCCGTGGGATTCAGAATTCGCCATCTCACCAGCCCGTAATAGTCCTGCTTATCTCAATATCGCAGGAGCACTCAACATCAACGTCACCGGACGCAACAATCGTAACAACAGAGCCTCCGGCATTCATCAAGACCTAACAAAGAATGCAGAATACCGACTGCGCTTCGCCGATCGGGCACACGCCGCCCTCTTCAATGGAGGACCTCTCTCCCCCACCGGAGCCACTGCAATTTGGCGACGCCGCTCCGATGAGATGGACGACGCCATCATTGCCGAGTCCGCCCGCTGGGGAGACTACCGTCGAGATGTTCAGTCCGCCGGAGGGTGGCAAAGTTCAAACTACGAACTCTATACAAAAGACGACCAATATCTCGCCACACAAGACTATATTATCGGAACCCACCTCCAACAGCGACCCAACATTTTCCTAAATCAGCTTCGCTCCCGAAATCTCTATCCGTCTGTTGACGCTCCCACCTACACCCAAAACGGAAACTCCCTCACCATCGAAAACCCCAACGGAGCAGGTTCAATTTTCTACACCACTGATGGCTCTGACCCGCGTGATCCAGGCGCCTCGACTTATTCAAAAACCGTGACTCTCACTGCAAGCGCTACCTACAAATCACGCGTCCTAGAGAACGGTATTTGGTCTGCCCTAAAATCGGCTGACATCCTCGCAGGGACCCCTGCCGATGCCACCAACCTCGTGATTTCCGAACTCTACTACAACGAGCCCGGACCATCCGAGGAAAACGAATTTATCGAACTCACCAACATTTCCAACAATGAGATTGACCTTAGCAACCTCAGCTTCAGCACCGGGCTGACATACATCTTCCCTCTCGACACTACCCTCGCGCCTGGTGCCCGGCTTATTATCGGAACAAATGACTACAAGGGCAATCTCGACAACGCAGGCGAGAACATCACCCTAAACGATGCTTTCGGAACCGTCATCGAAAGCTTCAATTTCGATGACAGTCTCCCATGGCCTGAAGCCAGCGACGGCAAAGGATTCAGCCTCGTCCGCATCAGCCCCTCGTCACAACTCGATCCCAATCTCCCTTCAAGCTGGCGCGCCTCAACCACAGCGGGAGGAAACCCAGGGGGAACAGACACAACCACTTTCCCCGGAGGCGACCTCATCAGCTACGCCCTTCAGGGTAAAGAACTCACCCCAACTATGACCGGCATCCAGGTCCCGAAAAACCTCGCAGCCGACGACCTCATTCAGGAAATTCAAACCTCCGCTGATCTCAAAAACTGGGCCACTCTTTCTAATCCTATCCTAGAATCACTGCCTGAAAATGGCTTCAGCATCCAAACTTACGAAGTCGGACCGATCACCCAAGCAAAATTCTACCGTCTAAAAGTCACGATCCGTTAAGATACTCTTGAGAGTAATCTTGGCGAAGAAAGAGACCTTTCATCTTCAGCGTTGGAAGTTGCGCATTCAACGTTCAAGATCCATCCATGCCACTCGCCGCAAGCGTACTCATCGACGGGCCTTCCGAGCTCGTCTTTGACTACGCTATTCCGGATCACCTTAAGGTCCTCCCCGGCTGCCGCGTCCGTATCCCCCTCCGAAACCGAAACGCCACCGGAACCGTCCTCCGCGTTCAGGAAGCCCCTCAATCAGAATTCGACCTCCGTTTCCTCACCGGTCTCGTCGACCCGGAACCACTCATCACGCCAGCGCTTCTAAAACTCGCCGAATGGATCACCTCTTACTACGGCACTCCGCTCGAGCAAGTCATTCGTTCAATCATCCCCGCCTCCATTCGTGGAGAGAAAACCTCAGCCAAAATTCGTAAAGCCGCCATTCTTGCAAATAAACCAACCGACAAAGAACTCGCCAGGCTTGCCAAACGGGCCAAACGTCAGCACCAAATCATCACCCTTCTTTCGATTGCAGACAAACCAGTCCCCATCACCGAACTCGGCGGAGGATCCACATCTTCTTCTATCAAAACCCTCACAGAGAAAGGCTGGGTTAAGGTTATCAATCTCGAAGTCCGGCGTGACCCTGATGCCAACGAAACCTTTGTGCCAACCGAACCGCTTACCCTAAACGACGAACAGGAAGAAGTTCACAAAACGATCTCCAGAAGCCTCCATTCAGAAAAACCCACGCCAATTCTACTTCACGGTATCACTGGGTCAGGAAAAACCGAAATCTACCTTCAGGCCACCCGAGCCGCTCTGAACCTCGGCAAAAATGTCATCGTCCTAGTTCCCGAAATTTCGCTTGCACCCCAAACCGTAGAGCGCTTCAAAGCCCGCTTTCACGATCTCACCGACCAAATCGCCATTCTTCACTCTAACCTCTCCCAAGGTGAACGTTTCGACGAATGGCACCGAATCCGAGCCGGCAAAGCACGCATCGTCATTGGAGCTCGCTCCGCCATTTTTGCGCCCGTTAAAGACCCCGGACTCATTATCGTCGATGAGGAACATGAACCCGCCTACAAACAGGAAAATCCCCCTAAATACCACGCCCGTGATCTTGCAGTTGTCCGCTGCAACCTCGAAAAATGCACCGTCGTCCTCGGATCCGCCACCCCCTCACTCGAAACCTTTCAAAACACACAACTCGGAAAATACCAGATAGTGAAAATGACAGAGCGCGCTGATGGAGCCTCCCTCCCTCTCACTCGCGTTGTAGACATGCGTATTGAGACCAAGAAACACAAAGGTCGTGATGCCATTATATCCGACATTCTTCGTACTTCGGTCGAAAAACGTATTGAAGCGAATGAACAAGTCATCATTTTTCTAAACCGCCGCGGCTTCGCCAGATCCCTCCAGTGCCCGCCCTGCGGACATGTCATCGAGTGCAACCACTGCGCCATTCCGCTTACCTACCACCGCGGCGACGAACGCCTCGTCTGCCACGTCTGCGGCTTTCAATCGATTGTCCCCCGCCTCTGCCCCAATTGCCAAGACCCAGCTATTCGCTTTCAGGGATACGGAACCGAAAAGGCCGAATCTATTCTACGCAAAGTCTTTCCTTCCGCCAAAATCGCCCGCCTCGACACTGATACCACCCGACGTAAAAACACCCTCCGCGACACCCTCCGCGACTTCCGCTCTAAGAAAATCAACATTCTCCTCGGCACCCAAATGATAGCCAAGGGCCTCGATTTTCCAAACGTCACTCTCGTCGGAGTCCTCAACGCTGACCTCTCGCTTTACGCACCGGATTTTCGAGCAGGCGAACGTACTTTCCAACTTCTAACCCAGGTCGCAGGTCGCGCAGGTCGTGGAAAAATGGCCGGGGAGGTCATCATACAAACCTCCACACCTCACAGCCCCTCCATCCAATTTGCGAGACACCACGACTTCGATGGCTTCGTGGCCCAAGAACTCAATGTCCGCCAACAATTCCAATATCCACCCTTCACCCATCTTGCCCTCCTCCTTGCAAGATCCAGCCACGAACGCCGCGCTGAATTTACTCTTCAAACCCTCCACCGCAAACTCGCTGAAAATCTTCCCGACCAAGTCATCCTAGGAGACCCCATCCCATCACCACTCACCAAATCCCACTCTCAATTCCGATTCCAGCTACTCATGCGTGGCCCCAATGCGAGAGTTCTCTCCCACCACCTCAACAAAATTCTTCGTGCCACCCCCACACCAGAAGACGTCATTGTCACCGCAGATTTAGATGCCTACGACCTTGGGTAAACCTCCTGAAGATGACCTTGGAAAATCTGGGATCTCGCAAAAATTGCGACCGGCATTTAAAATTACGATTGGCTCCTGAAGAACGATCTCTAAGCTCATGAAATGCCCTCAGTCCTTCTCGTCGAAGATGAACCCGCTATAGCGGACACTCTGATCTATGCACTCGAAACCGAGAATTTCTCTGTGACTCACGTCTCGACCGCACAAGCCGGACTTGATCACTTCGATAGCCACGCTCCCGACTTTGCAGTTCTCGACATTGGCCTACCCGATTTCACTGGCTTCGATCTCTGCAGAAAGATCCGGGGTTTTTCGCAAATCCCTATCCTCTTTCTGACAGCCCGCGATTCCGAGATCGATCACATCCTCGGCCTCGAGCTTGGCGCCGATGACTACGTTCCTAAACCTTTTTCACCACGAACCGTAGTTGCCCGGATCCGAGCGATTCTCCGCCGTGGCAAAGCATCGCCTGAAGCAAACTCCACTCTGCTTCACCACGATTCCGAAACGATGAGTATCACCTGTTGCAATCATTACCTCGACCTCACCGCCCACGAATACAAACTTCTCGCCATTCTGCTTGGACAACCTGGCCGGGTGTTCACTCGCGAACAACTTCTAGAACAAGCGTGGGAAGACCCTGGCTCAGCTATGGATCGCACCATCGATACTCATATCAAATCGCTCCGAGCGAAACTACGCCAACATTCCGAAGATGCCGCTGAAACCATTCAAACCAGACGCGGCCTCGGTTACACCCTGGTTCTTTAAATGCGTCTGACTCGTGTCACCCTCTTTCTGATCACTCTCATTATGGGAGCGGGGTTTTATCGTCTCACCGATTACCTTCTCGAAGATCTCGAAACTCAAACTTTGCAAGCAACCGAGGAATCGATGATTGATGCCGCTCATATCCTCGCAAATCTAGCGGAAAACGACTTGGATCTAGAAAAAGCTTTTGAAGGTATCGACGAACGAAACCCTAGCGCCAAAATATTTGTTATCGCAAAAGAAAAAATCGGGTTAAACGCCTACCTTACCGACCAAAATGGCATAGTCCTTTTCGACAGCGGCCACCCAGAAAACGTAGGCAAGGACTTCAGTGAATGGAGCGACGTCTACAAAACACTTCGTGGAAAATATGGAGCACGCTCGACACGAGAGGACGAATCTAAATCTGACTCCTCAGTGATGTTCGTCGGCGCCCCCGTAAGTAAAGACGGAATAATCGTTGGCTGCCTTAGTGTTTACAAATCCCAAAAAGACGTCCTGCCTTTTGTCCAAGCTCGCCGCCGAACCATTATCTGGTCGGTCGCACTTATTGGCTTGGGCATTCTTGCTCTTATTGTCGCTGTCTTTATTTGGCTTTTTCGCCCAGTTGGAAAACTAACAGCCTATGCCCGAGCCATTACCCGGAGTGAGCGTCGCCCTAAACCACAAGTCGGCCTTGGTCGCGAAGTAAATACTCTCGCGAATGCCCTTCATGATATGCGAGAATCACTAGAGGGACGCCAGTATGCAGAACGTTACATCCAGACCCTGACCCACGAGCTCAAATCACCCCTAGCCGCGATTCAAGGAGCTGCCGAACTTCTGAATGAAGAAATGCCCCAGATAGACCGCGCTAAATTTGTAGATAACATTCGCAATCAAACGAAGAGATGTGAGGCGATGATTCACCAGCTTCTTGAGCTTTCGACTCTCGAAGCCCAAAGCCATTTAGAAAACTCACATCAATTTGATCTCGCCGCTTGCGGACGCAGACAACTTTCGCAGCTGACCGGCCTAGCCGAGTCAGCCGGAGTGACTATAGAATCCGAAATTTCCGAGAATCTTCCATTTTTTGGTAACGAGCCTCTCCTAGGATCGGCTATTACCCACCTCCTTGAAAATGGCATTCAATTCTCACCAAAGAAGGGGACAGTTTTGCTCTCTGCCGAGATCCAAGAACATCTCATCATCCTTTCCGTTCGAGATCAAGGGAGTGGAATCCCAGACTTTGCAGCCAAGAAGGCCTTCGAACGTTTCTATTCATTCCGCAGTGAGGAACGGGGCAAAGGAAACGGACTTGGCCTTACCTTTGTTCAAGAAGTGGCCCAACTCCACCAGGGTAAAGCGCGAATTTCCCGTCGAAAAGAAGGTGGAACCGAAGCGGCAATGGAACTCCCAGTGATCCCCGCCTCCAACTGACCGGTTCCCGAAACCTTCACACTCCGAACATTATCACTTCACAATCCCGGTTCAGTTTCTCGAAATAATCCAACCGGATATCAATCGTTCACATCTTTCATCCTTACCACTTCTTAATGCGTCACGAACTCGGCATTCTTCTCAGAGGAGCTCCAGAAGATCTCCGCAATTGGATCAATGATCCCGGGCTTGGGAGTCTGCGCTTATGCCTCATTACCATTGTTTTGGCCTTTGGAGTTTACGGCATGACGCTTGGATTTTGGAGGGATCCCAAGATGGGGGTTTTTGTTGGGATTAAAATGCCAGCCCTCATCCTGCTCACAATCACCTGCAATGGCTTCCTTAACGGCATGCTGGGCCTTCTTTTGGGGAGCGGACTTGGCTTTCGGCAATCGATCATGGCCCAACTCATGAGCTTCACTATCGCCGCCCTTGTGCTTGGAGGATTGGCGCCAGTTACCTTTTTCATGTCCCTAAATGCTCCCGCTCCGGACGCCGAAAACGCAGCGAGTGCTCATTCCTACTTCCTCGTCACTCACACCGTTCTCATCGCATTAGCAGGAATCATTGCTAACCTGCACCTCGCCAAACTCCTAGTCGCAGTCACTCCGCATTCCCGCACCGCCATCGTAACCCTAGTAGCCTGGCTAGGGGGGAATGCTTTTGTAGGAGCTCAACTCTCATGGATCATGAGGCCGTTTTTTGGCACTCCGTCAATTGAGGTTGCCTTCTTGCGTCCCGATCCATTTAACGGCACTTTTTATGAAATCTTTTGGGGGGAACTTCAATCCGTCAGCGCAGGAGGTGGCTTCATCGTCCTCATGCTAATTGTAATCCTAGTGGTGTTACTTCATTTACCGGTAATCAGGCTCCTCTCAAGAGCAGATTCCAAGAACTCGAACGAGCCGGATTCCGATCAATCTTCCGTGTGAAAGATCGTTGTGGAAATGACACGCCAACAACCTCCATCAGCCAAAAGATTAAGCTATAAACAAAGTTTATACTGGAGAGTAAAAACGATTATTACCAGGAATTGAACAACGACATCGGAGGGAATCACTTCGATAGCCTAACAATATTCATCGATAAACATGCGGAACTCACCAAGTATCATGGACCTATGAAGTTAGTTCTTTTCCTCCTTCTTCCATTTTTTGAACTTCAAGCAACCCAAGTCAGAGTCGCCATTCTAGGGGATTCAATCTCTTTTGGTTCCGGAGCTACGCCAATCAAAGCCAATCGCTATTCCACAAAACTTGGAGAATTCTTGGGCGATGATTACCTCGTGAAAACTTTTGCGGGCGGCGGACTATGCGTCCTTCAGAAATCTGATCGCCCCTTTCTTAAAACACCTCACTTCACAAGGGCTCTTGAATTCAAACCGGATATCGCTGTCATCGCACTTGGAACCAACGATACCTGCCAAAATGACAAACGTGAAAACTGGCAACATCAAGATGATCTGACAACCGACGCTATAGCCCTCATTAATAAACTTCGAGGAGTGAACCCTAGAATGGTCTTACACCTTTGCTCCCCGACGCCCATGTTTCCAAACCAGAAAGGGTTAAAACCAGAGCGCAAGATCGATCTAACCACACGCGCAAAACGTCTCCCGGCGATCCAGCAAGCTTATTCAAAAGCTGCCGCCACCGATGAGAAAATCCACTTCCACGATCTCACCCGAGCCCTTTCCCAAGGCAACACCACCGATGGCGTCCATCCCAACAACGACGGCCACGAGCAACTCGCCAAGCACTATCTAGATCTTCTTTCGAGTGATACAGGAAGACGCGCCAACTTCTCCTCAACCTCTCGTAAAGATTCTAATTGGAATGGCTTTGAGCTTTATAATTTGAAACTTCCTAAGTCAGGGGCCAGCGCACGGTTGGTCATTCCTCACACCGCGGCCAAAGGTCAACCGTGGATTTGGCGAGCCCGCTTTTGGGGCCATCAGCCTGCTTTAGATCTCGCCCTTCTCGACCGCGGCTACCATCTCGCCTTTGTCGACGTTGGCAATTTTTATGGCAACGAAACCGCCATGGCTCGCGGTGAAGAACTCCACAAATTTCTCACCACTCAATTTCAGCTAAGCCCCAAACCCATTCTCGAAGGAATGTCACGTGGTGGTCTCTTTATCTTTAACTTCGCCGCGAAGCACCCCGATAAAGTCACCGCCATTTACGGAGACAACCCGGTTTGCAATTTTCAATCTTGGCCCGGCGGCATAAATGGCAAGTTATCCAAGGCTGACTACGACCGCTGCCTCAAAGCTTATGGCATCACTGCAACCGAAGCCAAAACCCATCCGCAGATCACTCATCCAGATTTTGCCAAAAAACTTCAAGGAATCCCCGTTGCCCTAGTCATCGGAACGGCCGACAAAGTGGTTCCACCGGCTGAAAACGCAAAACCACTCGCTGCGAATCTCACCAACCTGAACTCTCCCCTAAAAATCTGGCGCAAGCCCGGTCTTGGCCACCATCCTCACGGCCTATCGCCTGTCGAGCCACTTCTTCGCTTCCTTTTGGGGAGTCAAAAATAGAACCAATTGCTAGCTGATTTGATTAACAAATCTACTGGCGAATTTCTCCGATCAATCCATCTTTCAAGTATGGCGCGAATGGAACGATTTGGATCTCTGCTCAAATTGTTGGACGATAAAAATAAAGACGTCCAACAAGGAGTTCAGCGTGCTCTACTGGAATTTGAAGGAGATGCCAGCCACGACCTAGCGGCCCTCGGGATCAATCTCAAGTCTAACGAAGGTAAGATCCTCTCCGAATCTCTTCACGCCGGCCGACAGAAGCTTCTTAAAGAGCAATGGGTCGTGCCCGCCAGCAATCTCCGCTACCCGGACGGCGATTATGAATCATTTGAAGCCCTTCTCCGCCTGATCTCGGATTTTCTCCACGATGGTATTACACTGCGACCCAGTCTTTCCGACGAACTCGACCTCATTGCTCAGGACGCTCAACCCGAAGCTGGAACCGCTCGGGAACTTGCCGACTGGCTCTTTAAGTCAGGACGTTTTATCGGTAATATCTCAGTTCCTTTTGACCCACGTAATTCGGATTTAACCTGGTCGCTTGAAGAGGGGAAAAGCAATCCGCTCGGCCTCTCCCTGATTTATATCCTCGTGGCACAACGACTGAGCCTCACCGTCTATGGAGTAAATTATCCCGGCCATTTTCTCTGCCTCATTGATTCTCCAGACGGCCCAACTTTGATCGATGCTTTTCACAAGGGGCGGCCCATCATAGTGAAGCAACTTCTTAACGAGCACCCCGAACTCTCCGCAGAGGCAAAAAAAGCAGTGCAACAGCCTTGCTCTCTCGCTGCCATGCTTCTGCGGATTCTTGCGAACATGAATCTCGCTTTCAACAAGGCGGGCCGCTTCGAAGATGCCACCCTTGTGCGAGATCTCATGAAAACCTTTCGCCCATGAAGATCGAAGAATCACAAGTTCAGATTCAGGGCCAAACCCTCCACCGCCTCACCCTCAATCCAGAGACATCAACTCGAGGCGGACTCGTCTTTTTCCATGGACAAGGCGATTTTATCGACCGCTATCCAGCCATCCTCAAGAGCTTCGTAGATGCCGGTTATCGCTGCATCCTTACCGACATGCCAGGCCACGGTCGTTCACAGGGAAGGCGCGGAGTTGTTCCAGGACTCATGTTCGCAGACGAACTTCTTCAAGATTCTCTCTCATCGCTGGAAGGTGAAATTGTAATTGCCGGCCACTCCATGGGTGGCCTCCTGGCCTTGCGCTTTCTTTTTCAGAACGTCGACCTTTTTGATGCAGCCTGGATCAGCTCTCCTCTTCTCAACCCATTGCGTCAAGCCAAACCGTGGATGAGAGTTGTCCTCCCCTTTGCCGCACAACTTCTTCCAACGATAACTATCAGCACCGGAGTCAGCAGTTCGGACTGTGGCGAGAAGACAGCCCGAAGCGAAACCGAGAAGGATCAGGTTCTTTTCCACAGTCGTATTTCAATCGGCTGGAGTCGCGACCTTTGTGACGCCGCCGAAGAACTCCGCGAACAATTCCCCACCATGCCCTTCGAAAAACCTATTCTATTTACACAAGGAGGCTCTGATGCCATCTGCCCTGCACAAATCTTGGAGAATCGATTGAACAAGATCACCTCAAATCAAATCTCATTCGAAAAAATCAAAGAGGCCCTTCACGAGCCTTTCAGTGGCTCGACGCGCGAGAAGTTCCTTGCGCATCTCAATCACTGGATCGACCATAAGATAGGGTAGTTTTACCAGAACTGCACTTCCCCTAAACTCTCGAGTATTTCCACAAATTTGCCATACTCCAAAGAGATTTCCTTACCTCCATCAATGAAAACCTTCACCCAAGGCGCACCGTGAATCATGAGGCGATAGCTTGAATCGTCCTACTTAATCAAACTCTTGCCAGTCATTTCTTCCGGTTGTTCAAGATCCATCATATCAAGCAACGTCGGAGCAACGTCGGCAAGAATACCATCCTCAACCTTCCGACCTTCAGCATCGTCGGCAACATACCAAAGGTGCACCAGATTCGTGGTATGGGCGGTGTGAGGCGAGCCATCAGCATTACGCATAAACTCGCAATTTCCATGATCGGCCGTGATGAGAAGTTTACCTCCAAGCTTTACGGTCTCCTCCGTGATCGCCCGAACGGCAGCATCAATTCGTGTCACCGCAGTCTTGGCCGCCTCAACTACTCCAGTGTGACCAACCATATCTGGATTGGCGAAGTTGATGATGACAAGATCATAATCCTTGAGGTGTCCAAGGACGAATTCCTCAACCTCTTCCGAGCTCATCTCAGGCTTCAGGTCATAGGTCGCGACATCCTTTGGAGAAGGGATCACCTTACGGTCTTCGTTTTGATAAGGGGTCTCTTCTCCTCCATTGAAAAAGTAGGAAACGTGGGGGTATTTCTCAGTCTCGGCAATTCGAAGCTGTTTCTTACCAGACTTTGCAACCGCTTCACCGAGCGTCATTTTGATTTTTTCTGGAGGAAAGATCGCAGGACAATTGTAAGTCTCATCATATTCCGTAAGCGTGTAATAATCAACCTTGGGAATCACTCCAGTGTCGAAACCATCGAATTCGCCACCGCTGAGGAATACCTCGGAAAGCTGACGCGCACGGTCCGCTCGGAAGTTAAAAAAGAGAACCACATCACCATCGTTAACCCGCTGGGTTTCGTGGTCAAAAAAAATCATAGGGGAGATGAACTCGTCGGTCTTTTCCTTGGCATATTGACCGGCAATTGCTTCGCTCGCGAGAACTTCACTCTTAGCTCCCTGGCCGTGAACGATGGCGTCCCATGCCAACTTGGTGCGCTCCCAACGCTGATCGCGATCCATCGCGTAATAACGACCAATCACGGTGCCGATTCGCGCATCATACTTTGCCAACTCATCCTCAACGTAGTTGAGATACTCTTTCCCACCCGTCGGGGAAGTATCGCGACCATCAGTAATCGCGTGGACCATGATCTCTTCACAGCCTGACTCGCGAGCAGCCTTGGCCAAAGCGATGAGCTGATCCTGATGACTATGCACTCCCCCATCGGAAATCAGCCCGATGAAATGAAGACGGCGCCCCTTGGCTTTTTCAAAAGCCTGCTTGAGGATTTCGTTATCCTTTAGCGTGTCTTCGCAAATCGCCTTATTTATCCTCGTAAGATCCTGATACACAACGCGCCCAGCTCCAAGATTGAGATGTCCCACCTCCGAATTACCCATCTGACCATCCGGCAACCCTACATCCATTCCAGAAGCAGAAACACGACCCTTTGGGTAAACATCCTCCATTTCATCGTGAAAGGGAGTGTCTGCCAATTCGACAGCGTTGCCATCTTGTTCAGCAGTTTCTTTTCCGCCAGGGTTTAGCCCCCAGCCATCACGGATAATGAGAACGACAGGTTTGTGAGTCATTGCGCACTCGTGTTACGGTCTTCCCATCAATCCTTAAAGAGAAAACGGGGAAAATTCAGGTCCAATCCAAATGCAGGCGCTTTGGCCGACCCTGCGGCATTTGCACCATAGCCAGACCTTGACGACAGGTGATCAATGGCTGTTCCTCCCCTATCCGAACCACGGTGAAATCACACCAAAATTTCACTTTGCCAATCTCACTCACATGACCGTGAATTTTGAGGATGTCGCCAAGCTTGGCGGGTTGCCTGTAATCGATCTCAGTCCGAACCACCACGGGAAATAGCTGAGTTTCAGCCATCCTTCGCAAATCCATACCCATGAGGCCCGCCAGCTTGGTCCGACAAGTTTCGATCATACGAAGATACGCAAGATTATGGACCACACCACCACAGTCAGTGTCGAAAAACATGACTTCCTCCTCGGTCGTTAACTTTAAATCTTCGAGCTTCATCGTTCACTAAGCAGGTTATTTTTCTTCAAGTGGCCGGATTCGGCCCACTTATGGGGTTTGATCCACCACCTTCGACCGTTGGCTGAACTAATACGCAATTTTATCCCTCCCAACAAGCCTCCCCCCATATAACGGAAGATCTAGCCTTCCTAGAGGTACGCAGGAACCCCAATCTTCCGGGACCCGTCATTTCCAAAACCACTTCATGAGTGACCAAAGCCTTGGAATCAAATAAAGGACAAGCTCGCCATTCAATTTCCTTATTCTGGTGTCACAATTCTCTCCAAAATAACAAGATCTCAATTTTGACCATTCACTCATTATTTTGATTACGCTCATCCCTAGCCACAAATTTGGGAATTTCTAATTCCTAATTTCCAATTATTCTCTCTCCGTGACCGAATCTCCTCCACGCGCCTGGGCTGAAATTGATCGCTCTGCGCTCCATCATAATCTTCAGCTTGCCCGCCGCCATTCTGGTGAGGAGGTTATGGCCGTGATCAAAGGAGGAGCCTATGGCCACGGCCTTGTTGAGATTGCTAAAGAATTGGATAAGCAAAACCTTCCCTTCTTGGGTGTTGCTAATACCGGAGAAGCGCGGTGCCTTTCCAAAGAGGGAATTAAGACCCGCCCTTACATACTTGGAGCGACCCTTCAGTCCGAGCGGGAAGAAATCGCGGCCTGCGGCTGGACTCCCTGTCTTTGCTCTTTTGAAGAAATGGAGCATTTTAACTTGCTCGGAAAAGACTCCCCGATCGAGGCTCATCTTGCACTCGACACTGGAATGGGCCGTGGAGGGTTTTTGCCTCATCAACTTGGTGAGGCTTTGGAAAAACTCAGTAAAGCCTCGGGGATCAAGCTAACCGGCGTGGGCTCGCACCTTCCTGTCGCGGATGAAGATCCGGTGTTTACCCGAAAGCAATTCGAACTCTTCGACTCGATGGTGGAGAGCATACCGGGACGTAACGAAAAATTCCATATTCACCTCAGTAACTCGGCCGGCCTCCTGGATTATCAAAGTCGAACCACCAATCTAGCTCGCCCCGGACTTTTGCTCTATGGAATTTCTCCGCTTCCGAAATACCAGAAGGCCTTAAAGCCAGTCATGGCATTGAAATCCAGAATTTCGATGATCAACCACCTCCCCAAAGGACATGGCGTTTCCTATGGCCGGACAATCCTGAAACGTGACACCAAAGCTGCCATTCTGGGCCTTGGCTACGGTGACGGCTACCCTAGATCGCTTTCGGGAAAAGAGGTCAGCGTGCTCATTAACAATTCACCATGCCCACTCCTCGGCCGCGTCACCATGGATCAAATCATTGTCGATGTTACTGAGCTGGAAATCTGCTGCCCAGGTGATGAAGCTGAACTTTTTGGACCTAACCTTCTCGTCTCAGATCTTTCTAAAAAAGCAGAGACTATTCCATGGGAAATCCTCACGCAAATCACCCCAAGGGTGACCCGGTTTTATCGCTGAAGTGACACCCGCTTTTCATCATCGAGATATGATTGGATCGTTACCTTCTCTTCCGAGAAGTTCATAATGACCGCTCCCGTCTCCCGTTGATTAAAAAGATCATAACCCTCTTCTCTTAAATGCTCGACCCAACTTTCTCTTGGCATTTCATATTCCGGGTAGCTTGCGCCACTTGAGATAATAACCTTAGCTCCAGTCGATTTGAAAAACTGATGCTGTCCAGAATAACCCCACTCGTGGTGTCCCATTAAAACGATATCAGCACTTAGATCTACGCCATTAGCAATCAAATCGAGTTCAGCCAACATCCCCAGATCACCAGTCACAAGAATCTTCCAGCCCTTCCAATGAACCTTCATAACCATATTCCTGTTATCGGCGATATTGCGTATCCCCTTCTCCCCTACACTTAAAATCTCAACCCAAACTTGCTCGGCTAATTCAATCCGCTCTCCGGCTCTCCCCAATCTCACCTCACAATCAGAGCCTTTCACTTGCGAGAAAAACTCGCGATACTTAGGACTGAGAGCTTTATCCACCGGAGAAATCACCTGCGTTAACAAACCCTCATCTAGCATTTTCGGGAGAGCTCCGACGTGATCGCCATCGGGATGGGTCAGAAAGGTGATCGCTGGCTTTACTTCCCACCGACCTAAAATAGAGCGTAACTCGCGTATAAAAAACTTTTCACTTCCCACATCAATCATCACCCCCCCTTGAACATCGAGAAATGATGCCGCCCCCCCATCATGGGTATCAAAGATCACCCAGTCTCCCGGAGTTAGACGCCTTGATCGCCAGTGGCCCAGCGGTACTTTTGAAAACCCTCTAGCGATATAAAATGCACTTGTAGCGACTCCCTCATTGATTCGATTGACACCGACACCAAGACGATCATCTAAGGAGCCCACAATTGCTGAAAAAAAGGCCAGGGCCAAAATCACCATGGTTAGAGGAATCAATAGCAAGCTTGTCAGAACCGCAATCGGAGTCACAACTCCAAAATGCCAAATCATGATGGGCATAGATCCCAACCAAGCCGCCAACGAACTAGCTCCAAGATGAGCGAAATAGGTTCGAACCTTAAGAATTTTTCGCTGACCGTCGCTTAAAAGTCGTGAAGGGAAAAACGGATCCAACTCCGCGATCTTTCCCGTCAGTTTTAGTGCAATTCCTACACCCGCTCCAATCGCAAGCAACACCCCGTATGAAAGCTGAAACCCCACATCAAAAACTTGGGAGGGCCTCCACAAAACCACCAACACAAAGCTCAGGGCAAGAGCGTTAAAAACGGATGGTCTTCGCCGAAAGAAAAAGGCACCCAAAAAACAGACGGCCATCAAGGTGGCTCGGACTGCCGGAGGCCTCAATCCCGTGACAAGCGCGTAGGTCAGCATGGCCAAAATCACGAGAAAGACACTCACTCTACGCGGAATTGGTAGATGCATCAGTCCCATCCAGAAGATCGCACCCACCAGTGTCACGTGAAGTCCACTAACCGCAAAAACATGCATGGCTCCACTCTGGCGAAAGGCCCTGCTAATCGCGGAATCACGCGGAGGTTTTTCGCCCAAGACCATTGCCATAATCACATCACGCCCAGAGCTTCCGACCGGCAATCCAAGAGTGATCAAAATCGACAATTCTTTTCGGAGATTCTCGGCCCAGCGATAAGGAGCTGAAGCCCAACTTACGGATTCCAATTCACTCTCCTTAATCCAAACACCACCCAAAACTCCCTGTCGTTCCCAAAACTCAATCTGTGGGAAAAGATCTGGATTACGTTCACGGGACGGAACAAAAAACTTCCCCTTGATTTTCCTGATTTCACCCGGTTGAAAATCTTCCGCTTCAAAGATAATAACGCGACGTTTCACCCCTCCTTCGTCCAACACGCCAAACCGCTCCGCTTGAGTCGGACTACTTTTTCTGCCCACGGTAAGAACACCCTCAACGAATTCGCTCGAGGGTGAGGAAAGACTTTCCTTTACCGGAGACTCTAATAACTCCGATCTCCACGCCACCGAAATCGCCATCGTAACAATTCCAAACCACCAACAAATGGCCGGACGAGCTATAGCCAAAGCAAGCACTATGAAAAATGCAGCCAACTCAGGAGACTGACCAAAGACCGCTCCTGCCAAGCACGTTAGAGCAAGCGGAACAAGAGGGGCAACTGCCAGTAAATGTCTCCATTTTTTGTGCACCCGCCCCACAGTTTAAGCTTCTTCCAATTCGCGTAATTTGTGAGCCGCATTCCCCGCATGTCGAGTCCCTTTCAACTCTCTAATGACACGCTTCATCACCGCAATCACCTGATCTTTATCAGCAAGATCTTCCTCAGAAATTTCAGCAATCCGGAACATCAAAAAAGCAGCGTCATCCTCCGGCCACTCATACTCATCTAGACCCTGCTCAAGCGTGCTTATTGCCCCGGCAGGACTATTCAGGTGATCCCGCTGAATTTTTGCAATCTCGACCAAAGAGTGTCGGCTCTCAGGATTTTCAAGCAAGTATCTACGATACACCGCAATAGCATCAGCATACTCACCTTCCGTGACCGCCGCGCGCGCTTCATCTAGCGGATCGTCATCTACCTCTGCCGTCGACCCCATCATTTCCTCACTTACCTTATCGACCAAAACCGGCAAAACATACAGAATCGTAAGGATCCCTCCATAGATCACCGTCACCAAAAGGGGAATGCCAACCTTCACCATGCCCTCGGCAACATTCTGTCGATCCTCTCCTAACTTCACCTCGGCCCATGGATCGGATTGACCATTTTCAGAAGCTTCTTTTGCCGCCTCTTTAATATTACTCTCATCACGCTTCACACCCGCCCAAGCGATAAACGTGTAGATAATTAATACACCAAGCACCGCGCAATGAATCTTCCCCAATCTAGACATCTTATGATATAAGCTATCCGATTTCGGGCTGTAATGCAAAGGAACTAATCATTCCCACAACCTCACCAGATAAAAAGCCCCGTTGGATTGGATCCACCGAGGCTTACGAGAATTGAATCTTCTTTACAAAGCGACTACTCGACAGGTCGCAGACGATAGAAAACCTTACGGTTTTCGGCGTTCGGCGCGATGAAGTCATCGACCGCAGTAGAAATGGTCTCGCCTGGAAGAATTGACTCACTGTCGCTGATCTCCAACCAACTATCCGGGGTCAGGTCGAAGGAATATTCAAAGAAATAGTCGCCCGGAGCTCCGGTCCAATCGACCTCAATATTTCCATTTTCGAGCTGACGAATCGCAGAGATCTTAAGCTCTTGACCAGTTCCCGGAGTCGCCAAGGCCATAATTTCATCTTTGCTCAAGGCACGATCGTAGATCCGGATGTCATCCATTTTTCCAGCCACCGCTCGCGATCCAAAGACGCGGGATCCGCCAATTCGCACTCCATTGCTCGCGCTTGTATTAACAGCCGTTCCACCCTGAAAGGTTAAAGCATCCAAGTTCCCGTCGACATAAAACAAAATATCTCCAATGGTGGTGCCAAGAATCGGATTAAAAACGACAGTGCAGTGGTGCCACTCACCCGTCGTAATCGGAGTAGTTGCATTAGATCCCGAGCCAGCGACTTCCGTTCTCAGCTGATTGACTCCTGCTGTGTTGATCCGGGTATCAAACCTCGCGCCGGTCGCACCAGTCCCCCAGGAAACCAAGGTAGCGTTTGCATTTGGCTGAACAAGATCGCCCTTAAACCAGAAAGCCAAGGTGCGAGCTGAACCGCCTCCAATACCATCGTATCCACTGACGTCGACCCAACTACTGAAACCATCAAAGACAATCGACGCCGTCGAGCCGTCCGCAACCGGGGCAGGATCGTCGGAATCAAAGGTCGGAGTTCCAGCAAAAATACCGTCGTATACCGAACTACCCTCACCCCTCAAGATCGTTCCATCTTGCTCCCCCGCAGACTCCCCTACTTTCCAGTGAGCAACCGGACTCGTCGCGTCCGCCATTTTGATGGTGATCGTTTCAGTCACTGACCCCTGGGAATTGGCAGCAGTCAAGATGAAGGTTGTTTCTTCATTTACGGGAACAATCACACTACCGGAAACGGGATCAACCGGACCAAGGCCATTATCAAGAACGACATTCGAACCATTGGTAACATTCCACGAAAGTATCACATTCGAGCCTGGACTTACCTCCGCAGCATTCGAGGTAAATGAATTGATCACAGCAGCTTCATCAACTGTGATTTCAACTTCGAGTGACTCGGTCCCCAGACCTCCGGTTCCAGTGAGAGTGTATGTCGTTGTGACCGTTGGTGAGACCATGAGCGACCCCTCGCCATCAGTTGTTTGCGCCAGGACATCAATCGGCCCAGTTCCATCATCGAGTGTCAGCGAACTTAGTTCGGGAGAAACCAGCCAGTTAAGCTCCGCACTCTGCCCTGAATCAAGATAGAGCACACTCGAACTAAAGGATTCTACCGTGATTGAATCGGAAAGAAATCCCTTATAGTGTTCCCCAATCTTTGAATCCGAAGGATCACCATCACCATCCGGATCGTCAAGACGACTCCCGTAGATTGCGACATCATCGACGACTCCGTTGAAAAACTGGGTCGTCAGAATCTTATTAGCACCAATAACCCAACTTCCATTTGCGGCCTCCGGAATCGCAGTCCCAGTCCCAGCCTCCGCACCATTGATGAAGAAACGAAAAGTGGGATCCACTCCCTCTGCAACTGTACTTTGATCGAAGGTCAAAATGACATGATCAAAAGATTCTCCCGTATTTATGACACCTGAATTAGTCGTCGCTCCTCCCGAAAAAGTCGTAATAAATCCAGCCCCGTTGACGACCAAATTGCTCCGCCCAGGCCCGAGGTTACCATCTTGATTAGCAATCACTACACCCTCTGGAACTCCCGCTGTTCTTTTAATAATCGCTTCGATCGTAAAATCTCCAATCGATGTGTCCAAACCCAACGGTGAAACCAAATATCCATCACCATTAAAAGTCACTGCCGAGCCAACCGCTCCATCCGAACCAAGGACCGTAGTCCCAGCCGGAAAACTATTGTCAATATCCAAACCGTTACCGCTGGAATCGACCAGGGTCGTCGCTCCCGGCGCTTCCTCGAAGCGATAATAAGCCAACGGATTTGAAGCAAGAACAGTGGCTGGATAATCAGCCAGAGCCGTGGGACCGATTAATAGAGTAGCCAGAGTTGCAAGTTTTATGGGTGTGTTTTGCATTTTTCTTTTTGTGTTTTAAGGATTACGGGCAACCCGAATTCGGAGATACTGCTGGGATCCCAGTGAAAGAGAAATTGGGCTACTATAAGTGACTGTCTCACGACCATTCACGTGTGTTTCAGAATCCGTGAGAGTCGCCAAAGACGACCAATCCTGTAGATCAGTGGAGATCTGCACAGTCAGATTTAGATCGGGAGTTTTCATCAGCCTGTCAAATTGAAGTGAAATAACTTCCTCTTTTATCACGACGTTGGCGAATGATCCAGACAAGAGAATCTCTGGATCGATCCCAAAAGCGTAGTGCATGAGATTGCTAAACCCATCCCCATTGGCATCCGCCATGGGACCGCTGACGAACGGATCTTCAAGCTCACTCTCTGTAAAAAACGACTGAATCCAAGACTCATAATCGTTGCTGTATGGAACAGGATTATCAACCCCTGGCGACCCTCCCACTTCGCTACTAGTTGCCCAGCTCAAGCGATCGTCCCAAGTAGACCAATCGGCCGCTTTATCTTGAAGAGCCAAACTATACCCGGAACTCCCCACCGCCGTGAACCACTCCCCCAAAAAGTCGAACGAGAGAACATTTTCTCCAGCGGCATCACGCAAGGTGAGCTGCTCGCCTCCATTATTCAGAGCCCCCGAAAAAATTCCCACAATCTTAAGTCCAAGAAAATGAGAGGGGTTAGAAACCACCAATCCAAATTCCCCCGGAGCAAGTAAACCCGAGAGCTCCGCTTCCACTCCGTCCGTAAAACGAACCCCGGACAAATCCAGTGGATCGGGACCAATATTGGTCAACTCAATGAATT
>JAQWSX010000026.1 GCA_029242935.1 Akkermansiaceae bacterium | reverse complement strand
ACATTGGTCATACCTGAGATCAAGGTTGAAAGAGCAATCTCAGCATGGCCGATTTGGCGGTCCACTGTGTTAAGGTCGTCGGCAAAATATTTATCATCGAGGCGTGGCGCGTGCTTGCGAATGACATCGGACATCGCGTCCATTTTACGGTTACGCTCCCGGATGTTCTCGATCGAGTCTGAGTAGTTCTTTACTTTCGCTTTCTCAAGACCACGAAGCTCCTCGGCCATCGCCCCCTCGCCCATCGCCGCAAACTCCAACAGGCGTCGTTCAAGTTGATACTGAATCTTCGATTCTTTATCACCCGAAACAGATTTGAAGAGCTCCTCGATGGCAACTTTAGGTGATCCGAAAGCGTAGTTGGGCTGCTGTGGCCCACGTGCCGAAAAGCCTTTCTCAATTCCATTAATATTGCCGCGTGAATTTCCGCCGCCGCTCGGGAAACAGGCCAACTCGATGTGCTCAAGCGAAGATGGAAAAAGCTTGGCGAGTTCAAAATCAACAGTGGCCCACTTGATGGAGCTGAGCCTTTCGTTCGCCTTATAAGCTCCAAGCGAAGACTGCCAAGTGTGGTGACCAGTGGTGCACATCTTACCCGAGAGTCCTTGGAGAATCGTCATCTCCCCCTTGTGCTCGCTCAGCGCACCCATCCACTCCGGAAGCTCGTGATCATCCAACGAAACCTCGAAAGCTTCCTTACGTTTCTCCTTCTCAAGCTCTACCCCTTTGAGCGTTGAAGGAACGAGGGTGTTGGGCAACAAACCATTCCCTTTGTGAATGAAGATAAATCTTTTGGGCGCCTTACCTTTAGCATTGGCCGCAAAAAGGCCTGGAGTCATTGCCATCGAGCCAGCGCCCAACATGGATTGTTTTAGAAACTTTCTTCGGCTTTTCATTGGGATGATTGGGTTTCTTTTCGGTAAATGAAGGAATCGGAAGTCAACAGGGAGATGATGACGCTCTTGAAGCTGCCACCATTCTTGGCATAAGCGGTCTCGGCATCAATCAAAGTTTGCGAATCGGAAAGCAGCTCATTCCTGCCCATGAAGTAGCGGAAAGCATGCCGGATGATCGACTGGCGGACCCGCCGTGATTTGGCGAGACGATCGATCAAATCATAAGCATTTTTGACTTCCCCATCGAGCGTAGGGTCACCCGTCCCATTGAGGACACCAGAAATGTTCAGCGGCTTTGTCTTATAAACGCTAGCTGAGCTTTTTCCATTTCCTGCTTTGATCAAATTTTCAGGATGCTCCAGAGCCTCGGCAGTGCGAAAGCGACCAAAATCGTCAAACATTTCAAAGGTCACCCCAAGAGGGTTCATGTGGACATGACACTTCCAGCATTCCTGCGGTGAAGTGACCTCGTCGAGACGCTCGCGAAGAGTCCGATGATGGTCTTCAGGGATTTGTGCATCCACCGTGATAGGGACATCGGGAACGTAACCAGCAAGGAGCTTCTCACGGATCCACTTTCCTCTCCGGACCGGGTCAGTTTCAGTATTTTGTGAATGAGCCAGAAGCCAGGCTGGATGAGTGAGGATCCCCTTACGATTTTGGATTTTGAATGGTTGTTTCACCTGAAAGTCCCAACCTTTTTGTCCGGCATCTCCCCCCCTCGATCCTGGGATGGGGGCAAGATTATAGATCTCGGAATACTGGTGACGAAATCCATGGGCCCAAGGTGGATTCGTGTAAGGTGTGCTGCCCCGTCCAAAGGTGGACTCGAAATATCCCATAAGGCGAACGAGCGTATTGTCATGGCGCCCCTTGCCCCGCTTTTGTTGGGGGACTTTGAGCCCAAGATTTTTTTTGAGGAGTTCTTCGTGTTTCAAGCTCACCTGCTCAGGTTCTTCCTGCCAAGGTTCATCTTTGAGAACATCATAAGCTTCGCGCCATCGACCAATAATGGCCGCCGTTTGCTCGTCCGGGCGGGTGTGGTAGACGAAGTACTCGTCCGTGGTGAGGAGTTGCTCGAAGACGTTTTGATCCTTTCTTAAAATATGATCAACGATCTTGTCGGCCTCATCGATGACATGGCCGGAGGTTCCCGCCGTGCCACGACCGGCATTCGAATAGAAGCCCCCACTTCGCTTGGTGTCCTTGAAGATCTTGGTCATGTTGGGATAACCAAAAAACTCGCGGAAAAAACGATTGATCTTGGGGTGTGCAACCTTATGGGAACTGAGACCTTTCCCGCTAACTTCCGGAGCACCCTGCCCCGCAAAGGAACTTTCATCCTTGAGCATCCGGCTCACCTCACGGCGATAGTCTTCCTTTGTATCGAGCCGGCCTTCCGTGGCCGCCTTGAGCAACTCCGCGCCAGGATTACGGTCGCTGAGAGCATAGGCAATCGCATAGCTAGCTTCACGCGGAGACAACTTACGCCGTCCGGATCTATCCACTTCGCCCGCGCCGAACTCATAACGGTACATAAATTCGGATTTCAGGAGAACACTCACAAGCATCTGGCGCAAACCTTCGGTGTTACCTGCGAGAAAAATACTTTCCTTGAGAAGCTTTAGGTGTCTCTCCAACTCTGACTTGTTCGCATCACGCTGCAAGACACACTGGTATTGGGTGTGAATGGCGGCACTCATCTCCGCTTCGGTTGGAGGAGATTTTTTGGTCACAATCACCTCAAAAGCTTCCGGCGTTATGCGAGGGCTCCACCTGTCCTTCGGGTTCGGAAACTCATTTGATTTAACCTCCCCATTCTTGACCCGCGCCTCGCGAAGTTGCTTCTTTGAGATCCAATCAGCATTAGTGAGCATCATTAGAAGATGTCCACCATCAAGAGTGGTTGTATCATAATAACGCACGCCGGAATGGTCGGGAAGAATGACCGGGATCGTGACCCCATAAAAAGAACGCTGGCGGGCCCCTCCTTCGAGACCAAACACCGCATTGATACGCTCGACAAAGATCTGTGGACTCACCAACCATCGTCGGGCCGGAGTAAAAGGCTTTGCGACAATTTCCCCACTAAAGAGCTTTTCGTGACTGACATGATTCCCGTAATTGGGATAGCGCAATTTCCCCTCAAGGGTAGACGCATTATGCTTTTTGAGCTCTGCCGCAACCCACGATAACATCTTTGATCGCTCCGCTTCAGTGGGTTGCTTCT
>JAQWSX010000204.1 GCA_029242935.1 Akkermansiaceae bacterium | reverse complement strand
TCGCGTGTAAGAAGGGTTTTCTTGAACCCTTGCTCCCGAAAAAATTGCCAGGCTTTACCGACTTCCCGTGTGATCATTCGACGAGAGTTGCGAGGACCGCTTTCTGGACGTGGAGGCGGTTTTCTGCCTGTTGAAAAATGGTGTTAGCATGCGCTTCCAAAGTCTCTTCGCTGATTTCCTTGCCTCGGTAGGCCGGTAGGCAATGAAGCACAATGTGGTTAGGAGAACAGTGGGAAAGAAGATCGTCGTTAACTTGGTAGTCGCCAAAAAGTGCTTCTTTTTCATCTTGGCCCTCCTGCCCCATTGAAAGCCAAACGTCTGTGTTGATGACGTCCGCATTTTTGGCTGCCGCCGCTGGGTCAGTGATAAGAGCGACATTGGGAGCATCGAGATGATCGATGAAATCTTGTGGAGGAAGGCAGGACTTTGGTGCCGCGACGACGAATTCGAAGCCAAGATATTTGGCGGCCCACATCCAAGAACGCGACATATTATTATTACCATCTCCAATAAAGACCACTTTCTTGCCTTCCCAGGTGCCAAGTTTTTCTTGAATCGTTAGAAGGTCGGCGAGAATTTGGCAGGGATGCTCCTTGTCTGTGAGGGCATTAATCGTGGGAATTCCTGAGTAGGAGGAGAAATCTTCGACGTCCTCTTGATCAAAGGTCCGGATCACAGCTCCGTGGACCATACGGCCAAGGACACGGGCGGTGTCCTTGATGGGTTCGCCGCGTCCAAGCTGGATGTCGTTGCCGGAAAGGAACATGACATTGCCACCGAGTTCGCGAATCCCGACCTCGAAAGAGACGCGTGTTCGGGTCGAGGCCTTGGTGAAAATAATGGCCCATGTTTGTCCCGCAAGTGGCTGATTGGAAGTTGTGCCACGAGTCGACTTCATTTCGGCAGCGAGATCGAGAAGAGACTCAAGTTCCTGGGAATTGGATTCTTCAATTGAGAGAAATTTCATTTTTAAACAATGGGAAACGCAATGAATGAGCTATATCCGGAGAAAGTTCAAGTTTTGCCTGATGACTTTTTGAGATGATTGCTTTGTAAGCTATGTGGAGGCAGTGACTCAGATCGTCTCCCTTGCTATCTCAGTAACTGTCTTAATGTTTAATGGTGTTCAGAAAGTGGTGGGCGTAGGCCACAATAACGCAGAGAACGAGGGGCTTGGTAATTGTGGTCCCTCGTTTTGCTAGGAGTGATCGAATTTCCTAGGAGAGAGGAGGAGAAGATTGATGAGGTTTTGTTTTTTTGGAATCGAGGTATTTGACTAGGCCGATGATACCAAAGATGAGAGTGAGGATAAAGGTGACGCCGGCAACCCCGAATGCTCCGAATACTTTGCCAAGAGTGGGTAGAATTGCGTCAGACGAGACATGGGAGATCAACATGGTGCTGCCATTGGTAGCACCCTTCGCAGTGACCTGATAGGTTCGGCCTTTCTCCACGCGAAAGTCGGCGAGATGATGTTGGCTATTTACATGGTTTGTGCCGTTAGGCTTGGAAGCCTTATTTGTAATACCCGTCGAAAGATCGGTGAATTCGATCTCGATTTCATTGAGGTCGATATCTTCATCGCCCAGAATCCAGATTGTAACCTCCTTATTTTCCTCGGAAGTATAGCTGAATGTCTCTGGAGTGATGAAGGATTCACCCCCTTCGAAGTTTGCGGTCAATTCTTTTCCAGAGTTGAACGCGCTTATCCCAAGAAAGATCGTAAGGCCTCCGCCCAAGAGCAGAATAACGAGAGCGGTGATGAGAAAGCCGTAGCCTTTTTTTTGTGCAGCCATATCTTTAGAATGTTGTTTTTTAATTTGGAATCAATGTGGTATTTTAATGCGACTAACACTGGCAATTGGGACACCAAGCGGTAGTCCGGGAGGCGATTGTATCGCGGGCCAGCGCAGTTTTGCAATTGGGACATGTGCCGCCCTTTTTCCAGCGATGCTGGAAAAGCCAGTTTTTGGGGGGCACGTTAGCAACGTAGCTGCCGGGGGCGAAACCATCGGATGAGGCGGTGGTGTTTTTATCGGCAACATGTTTGAGGGATCCCAAGGTTACGAAGCGGATTTCTTTGCGAAGCGCTGCGGCCTCGAGCCTGCCGGTTGCGATGCCCGGATGTATTCCTAATCGCCAACAGATTTCATCTGCCATCCAATTGCCGATCCCAGGGCAGGATTTTTGATCGAGGAGAAGTGCCTTTAGAGGTTTTTTGGGATGGTGTTTGATGAGTTTGCGAACATGGGCGAGGGAAAATTTTGAATCTTGTGGTTGGGGTGGAAAATTGGACCAAGGGTCTGCACAATCGTGGAGCATGACACGGCCGAACATGCGGTAGTCGTTAAAAATAAGAGCGGCGTTGGCGGTGCTGAGGATGAGGTGGTCGTGCTTTTGCTCTTGGTAGCCCGGCGGCGCGGTGGAGAGTTTTCCTGACATGCCGAGGTGGACTTCGAGATGAAGTTCGGGCGCGAAGGTGAAGAGCATGCGCTTACCGTGGGCGCGGGAGGAGAGGAGGGGTTTCCCTTTCAGGATGTGTAGGGCCGCAGCGGGACAGTCGCGGTAGATACGTGCCTTATGGTGAACGTCGATATCGATAATGGTATCTCCATGGAATACAGCCCATTGGCGGCGGGCAAGTTCGACTTCAGCGAGTTCGGGCATCTCAGGAGCGAGTCAGATTTTTGACCGATCCGCCATCGAAAAATTCAGGGACTAGGAGTTTTATTTTTGCGCCGGAAGTTTCTCCTTCAGCCAGTTGAAGAACCTTGCGGGTTACCGATCGTGCCATCATGATTGGATCGGATCGGTAGTGGCTGAGGGATGGGACGAGATGGTTGAACCATGTTTCTGAGGAAAGAGTTATCAGAGAAAGGTCGTGGGGTATCGCGAGCCTGTGAGCAGCGAGCCAGGAAAACAGAGTGAGAACGTGGCGCGAGCGGGTGGCGACGAGGGCAGTTGGCGGTTGGTCGAGGCCGAAGGCGATTTCGAGGGCGCGGGTGACGCTTTTAAGGTCACCACTATCAGTCATTTTGTGGATGGAAAGCGACTCAGGATTTTCGGCGGCTGTTTCTTGAAGTCCGGCTTCGGTAGCGCGGAGCCCGGCAAGTTTGGTGTCGGGCATGAGAAGCCCGATTCGGCTGTGACCCATCCGCTTAAGGTGAAGCCCGGCATGGAAGGCGGCTGAGCGCCAGTCATCATCGATGCAGGGAAGATCGACAGCATCGTGGCTGAACCCTCTGACAAGGGTGGGGATTTGATTATCGCAAAACCATTCCTGAATTTTACGATCGCATTGGTAGAGAATCCAGAGATCAGCCTCGTGATCTTTCACGAGTGTTTTTAATTTTTCGGAGGGATTTTGGAGGTGGAAGACTCCAGGCGAGACGAGTTCAAGTTCGTAAGATTGTTTTTGAAGAAGCTCGCGGAGGGTATCGAATTCGGCTAGAAGTTTGGGAGGAAGTTGGAGCAGGTTTTTGGGAGAAAGGAACGCGACCCTCCTGGTGGAAGCCCGTGTGGGGGTGGAAGACTGTTTGAGGATAGAGCGTCGTTTTCCGTGTTGGCGCTTTGAGATGACTTTTTTCTGTTCTAGAATCTCGAGGGAAGCTCGAAGGGTGTCGCGCCCGATTTGGAGTTTTTCTGCAAGAGTGCGTTCACCTGGGATAAGATCCCGGAGTTCTCCGGTGGTAATCATTTCTTCGATGATTCCGGCGGCTTGTAAGGAGAGGTGTTGGCGCTTAGGAAGTCGAGGCATACCTATAAAAGGTAAGATGGTCTTTTTTGTATACCAGTTAATATTATAGATATTGATTGGAATGCTATGACATCATTACCCCATGAAAGCACTTGTGTGGATGGTTCTAGTGATGGCTTGCTTGAAGGCGGCTGGTGAGGGCTTTGAAAAATTACCTTTGGGTGAGTTTCAAAAGGTCGAAATTGAGTTTGGGGCCTTGCTGACTAAAAAAGGGAATGCAGTTATCCATGGGCGCCATGCCAAAGACGGCAAGCAATCCCTGCGCTTGCTTGGCGGGAAAGAACGTGAGGTTAAATTAGTTTTTAAAAAGCCGCTTGGGGAAAAGAGGATTTTGTCGTTTTGGTCGGAGCGCTGGACTTTGAGAAAGCCATTTTCGTTTGGGATTGAAGCTTTGGAGAAAGATCGCTGGAGCGAGATTTACCGAGGGGATAAGGCGATTCGGGTGGGAGGTTTTTTAACTTTGGTGGAGGTGCAGTTAGGGGCGGAGGTAAAGGCTCTACG
>JAQWSX010000219.1 GCA_029242935.1 Akkermansiaceae bacterium | reverse complement strand
GACGAAAAGCTTCTATGTCGATGGCGTTCTTTCGGCCTCTGAGACCGCAGCCAACCAATATTCTCCCAATGGGACTGTGGAAATGGAAAATCTCCATATTGGTTCAGGTCAAGACAATGGACTCAACTTTTTCTTTGACGGCAAAATCGATGATGTCGGCCTCTTCCGCGCCGCGCTCTCTGAACAGGACATCAATACTATCATAACGAATGGGGTGGCCGGCTTTACCGGAGCCGCAAGAGACCTCGTGATCACTGCTTTGAACCTCGGCCCTGGCGATGGACAAGTTACGATCACCTTCGACTCAGTAAGTAATGCCACCTATATCGTGGAACGCTCTACCGATCTAATAATTTGGGACGAACTCAATGACAACGTTAACAGCGATGGAGAAACCACAACGTTCACTGACCTCTCTCTTCCCGCCGGAACTGCGAAGGTTTTTTATCGGGTTCGCTCTCTCTAATATTTCCTTAACTGCTAGGAATCTGCTTTTGGAGGAAAGGTCGCGGAAACCCGGGTTTGGCGGAATACATGGGGGAGAAAGGGGTGTGCGCTGAATCAACTAGCGAGGGTAGATTAACCACCTAGTTGACACCTATATTACAGCCAAAAAAATCTCTCACCGCTTTATATAAAGCGACCGCAAGATCTTCCCCCGGTAGGGTGGGTGGTCTTTAGATGGCAGGGAGGGACTTTATAACGAAGAGAACATGGGTTAAACCTTCATGCATGATAGCGGCTGATCTTGTTTACGCACCTCATTGGCTTGTCTGAAGAGCTCCTTCACCCATTTTGGTGGGCTCTACACGGGGTGATCAAGCCACTATTAGTGGGCGACAAGCCTCCTAAATGCTGGCGGAATTGGTAGACGCGCGCGATTCAAAATCGCGTTTCCTCGGAAGTATGGGTCCGATTCCCATCGCCGCTACTTTTATGATCTTCAGTGACTTAGGGTGGAATGACCGAGTCCTTTTTTGTGGTTGAGTCATGGCTATTCCTGTAGTTGCTAAAATCAATGACTTTCGATTATCTTTTCGACCAACGCACGACGGCTACATCGTAAGCAGGGATCTGAATGGTGACCTGTGTGTTCTGTTGGCTACGTTTAGATTTCAAAGGCGTCTGGCTACGCATTTCTTCGCAGTGATTAAGATTGGAATCCAAATTGCTGATGTGTATCGTGCCTTCCCATGTTTCGCCTGAGTGGTTGGCGATGGCAACGGTGCGTATATCTTTGGATTGTGTGCTACACCATTGTACAGGAAGACCTTCGATGGTGATTGGCTGGACAGCATCAATCACGGTGTCCAGTGCGCGAAGCGCAAAGTCAGCGAGTGGAGATTTTTCGCTGGCGAACCAAGGGCTGAGACAAGTCACCACAACCCCTTTACCAAAAGTGTTTCTGACAATTAAAGGTGCACCATTCTGTGAGTTTTCTGCAAGCACCTCAGATTGATTTTCATCAATTAGCTCAGACGGAAAATAAAGATAAGGCTCATTTGCAGTCGCATCACCCTGCCAGTTCCAGGCGCGCCCTACACGAAGCTCCGGCTGTATCGTCACGCCTGTGAGGGCTTCATATTCAGGTCGCGCGACTCCTGCCGCCCAGACTAAGGTGCCGCCTTGAGTCACGTATGCTTCGAGCGCAGTCTGCATCGCGTCTGTGACTTCAAGCGGCCCGCCTATCACAAGCACTTCGTACTGCGATATGACTTCGGACGAAACCTCGTCGGTCAGCACATCAATAATATCACCCCAACGACTATCGGCCATGGGACGATAAGGCGAGGTGTCCAGTTTTTCTTCTTTCGTGATGCGTTTCGCCTCCTTGCGATCCCGAAAACGACCAAAGGGTACAGCCGGAGGTGCTCGGTATACGTGTGCATCTTCGGCTACATATTTTCGCTCCACGCTGGATAAGGCAAATGGACTGGAAGAGGGTTCATCGATTTCATACGCGCCGAAAGGGAAGGGCTGCATAACAAAGGTGCTGCCTGGATAGGCGGCGGCGAAAAGTCCATCAATACTGTGATCACCGGGACGATAAGGAATGCGGGCATAATTCCAGGCTTCGTTTTGGGTTTGCCAATACGCCGGAGTAATCCAGCCGTGATCGCGCGGCAACATAATGGCTACAGGTCGATCCGGGGTCCCAGCATCCACACGCTTGCGAAAGTCACTGAACTCTTCGAGCGCATCCCCGAGACTACTCGGTTCATTTGCCTCTCGGTCATAATTGGGTGGGCGAATGGCCTCGATACCCATCAAGTCCGCTCCAGAAAAATAGCTTAAATAAAAATTGCGACGAAAATACGCGCCACCAAAGTCCATGTCCAATCCGGTAATAACGCCCCACCACTGCGAATAGTCCACGCCCCATTTACAGCCGTACTGCCGTGCCGAACCACGCGCAAAGGCGATCCCCGTAGACAAGTCTTCAATATCGTCGTTGGTGCGTTCAATGATATTCATTTCCACGCCGACCTTGGCAAAAGGATGCATGGAGGAGGCGTATCCGGCACGTCCCCATAACTGCACACCCTTTTCCTTGGAGGATCGAGCCGCTTCATAGGCCTCATTCAGGCGCTTTTCAAAGAGAGCATAGGCTTCTTCATGCGTTTGCGGATCCTCGATCAACATACGGTAAGGAAAGGCTACTCCAGCACTATCCTCTTCCATGATAAATTGCCAAATTACTTTTTGGGCATCGCCATCGGCTCCTTCAATGTGACGATCCACTTCTTCCACCTGTGTGTAGATCTTATCCGGGAGGAGTGCAGGTTTTCCGGGGCGATTGATGAAACGCCGATCAAAAGACTCTGGATGCCCCATCATTTGCAGTGCCACGCCCCAGCCCTGCTTGCGGAGTGCACGCAGTTGCTCTGGACTAAAACCAGGATGCACTTCGATGAACTCGCAGATTTCTTTCTCGTGCAACCATTTGAGGGTTTCTGCATCGTTCTGACCAACCGAGACCATAATGTCTAAAGCCATCGCCGAGGACATGACCATGCAGACCTCGAAAAGAATGAACGATTTAAGATAGCGCATGGAAACTCCTAATAACATTTACTTCAGTACAAGCGTGCCGAAAATTTCGGGATTATGAAAACTTAGATTATCGCCCACAGGAGCCCAAGCGGCCCAATGCGGATGCGAACTATCGTCCGCGCATTTGTAGAAATTTGCCCGCCACTCCTGACCTTTTGGATCACCTATCGAACCGCAATAGGCCTCAAACAAGGCGATGGGAATCGCAAACGACAAGGTCCAAGTCGTTGGCTCCTGGATTTCCGGCCAAACCACTTCGGATAATGAATGTTGAATGCGTACCTGCTTACCCCACTCAGGCGAAACCATTTCAAATTTCTTGAATGGAGGAACACCCGGTTTACGATCCTTGCTCGGCAATTTGTTATGATCTTCAATATAGAACAATAACAAATTTCCGCCCGCGTTAAACTCGAAATTAAAATATCCCTTGTCCGCCTTAGGCTTCACAAAAATTTCCACACAAGAATCACGGGCTACCGGCTCTTGGTATTCAGTGCGCTTGGACAACACATAACAATCCTCCACGCGAAACATGCCAAAAATATGTGTTTCATCGTAGGTCAGCTTAGCTTGCACACGCGGGCGATGATCCGAGCTGAGCGGATGAAAGCGATTGATATTTAGAGTGGAAATCGAGGTCCAGGACTGGCTATCCCATTCTGCTTGCCAATCAAATTTTTCAGCTCTTTGCTCAGTGATATATCGTGAGTCACTACCATCCGATTCCGTAGCGCATACGGAAAACGAAAAGAAACTTACTTGGATGCATAGGGCATACAGTGCAAAATGAATGATGCGCATTGAAACTCCCCAGTGTTTGACTACTGGACTAAGTGTAATGAAATACCTACTGCTAGGAATTTGCTTTTGGAGGAAAGGTCGCGGAAACCCGGGTTTGGCGGAATACATGGGGGAGAAATGGTGACCTGATCAGCATTGGTTTTTCTGGAATTGATAGCGAGGTGATTCCTTCTTTGACCCCGGTGCCCTGGGTGACTCGAGGCTGGAGTTGGAGAAGGTTCCGGGGAAGGAAGAGGTGCAGATCCTGTTCATTGACCCCTTTTTTGACAGGAGATCGACTTCTCCGCCAGCCTAGGAACAGATAACTCATTCCATTTAGAAAACGCAGAACTACGCAGTAAGGGGAATCTTAGGCTTGAGGTGTGTGTTCAGCGAAGTAACCGACTCCCTTCCTCGCTTTGAAAAAAATTCATGTCACCGTGATCCCTTCCACGCGAACCAGATGTTGAAGAGCTTCTTCCATAGTCCGTCTTGCCTTCGCGGTGGTGCGGTGTAAGAAGGCGTGAAGAAGGGCGTCTTGGGGATTCCGGTCTTCGCATTCCATGGAATAACTTTCGAATGCGGTTAGGCTTTGCAAGAGACCGGCCAAGTGCTGAGGACACTCGCACTCCACTGTCGTTGAAATTTCTGCAAGCTTGGCTAGTTGCTCCTGATTATATAAATGCGGAGCGATGGGGCCGGTATCAATTGGCACGACCGCTTCGGTTGCATTCAAGACACTCAACTGAACCAAACACTCCCGGCGTAATTGATCCCCCCCCACCGGTGCTTTGAAAAGGATAAGACCCGGAATCGCCCGGGCCAAAGCAGTCGCGGTTTTGGTCGATGCGAAATGATACACCACGATGCTTCTCTCCGCTCCGGTATGCTGAATCAATTGCCTGACCTCTGCCACTAACTCTGGAAAGAGTGTCCCTAGTCCCACCACCATCAGATCTGTCTTAAGATCAGACTGCTCGCTCGCAAGAGAGCAGCTTCCGAAGTGCCCGATAATCTCCAGTTCCGGCACTCGCTCACTCGTGACCACTTCGCCCACTCCTGCCCCGACCGTAAGGACCCGGTTTCTTACTCCGGGAACAGGAGCGGCCATTTCATCGCCAATGAGACGCTCCCGGAGATCATCCAATTCCAGATTTGCGATCGAACTGATTGAGTTTCCTTTTTGGGTTAAACTACGCAGAAGGATGAAGCGCTCGATGTCCTGTTCGCGATAGAGCCTCCGATTGGTCTGAGTCCGAAAAGGTTCAACCGCCTGATAACGGGCCTCCCACATCCGGATTGTGGACTGGTTCAATCCAGTCCGTCTCGCCACGTCACTAATACCAAAGGTCTGCTCATTTTCGAGGTTCACGAGCGGATCATAAGTCGCAAACCCAAAATCTCTACAAAAAATGCACAAAATCATAAAAATTGGGATTAAGAGTCGATATTTTCTGCACAAATAAATTTTTGTGCAAATATAGTAATGATATGACTACACAAATTATTCAAAAGGGACGATTCACTACCCTTTCCGGTTTTAAAGACGAGTCCGGAAAAAATGTTCTTCCTTCAGCCGGAAGACGGTCGGAACAGATGGCCTACCTTTCCCTTCTTTCCACTGTCTTCAAAGTCCCTGCCTTAGCGGTGGCGGAACACTCAAGCCCGGACACCCCGGAAATAGAACGATCCGCAGCATAGGAGAGCCAAATTCCTCCCCTAAAATTTAACCAAACCCAAAACAACAGCAAAATGAACCCTGATAATATCTTATTAGCATCCGCCGTCTCCGGTGGACTTGATGTCCAAGGCGTGACCCAGTATCTCTTCTGGATCGCCACAGTCGCAATGGCCTGTGGGACCGCCTTCTTCTGGCTCTCCAAAGATGACGTTCTTCCCAAATATCGGAGCACGCTCATTGTCTCGGGCTTGATTACCGGTGTGGCCGCCTTCCATTATTACCGAATGGCCGGGATCTATGCCGAAGGCGGTTTCCCGACAGAATATCGTTACATCGACTGGATTATTACGACTCCACTCATGTTGATTAAGTTCCCAATGCTTCTTGGCCTAGGATCCAGTGGTAAAAAGTGGCTGGCACAACTTGTCGCGCTCGACGTGGTCATGATTGTCACCGCCTACATTGCAGAGGTTTCTCCTCTCGCATCAGGCACTTGGTGGAGCTTCTTCCTCATTGCCTGTGCTGCCGAACTTGCCATCGTTTGGATTCTCTTTGCCGGCATGAAGGATGCCATTGCGAAGGCTGAAGCACCTATTGCCAAAGCTCTTCGGGGAATGCGTGGCTTCATCCTCTTTGGATGGTTGATTTATCCAATTGGGTTCTTGCTTGCGCTCGCCGGACCCGACGGCGGGAGCATTCGTGAGATTTCATACAATATCGCTGATGTCATCAACAAGGTTGGCTTTGGACTCGTCGCCTACTATGGCGTCAAAACCATGAGTTCAGTTGCTTCCTCCGGGAAAGAGGTCACCACCGAAAGCTAATCGACCTTCCCTTCAAACCTCGGGGGAGTGTGGGCTAAACGGCGCACTCCCCCTTCACCTTTTTCCTATCATGTATTTCCTCCCCCTCGCCCTCATCTCTTTAGCGGTCGCCGGGGGACTTTTATTTCCCGAGGAACTAGACCAGTTTTGGTTCGTTCCTTTTCTCCTTTCGGCCCTTTACCTCGGACTTCCCCACGGCGCCGCCGACTGGGGAATTCTGCGTTCCGCAGTTCGTGAAAATGGGTGGCGTCGCTCCTCTCTTCTTATAACCGGCTATGGCATTTTGCTTGTTGGAGCTGGGACGGTCACGCTGGCTTTTCCCATGCTTGGCCTCGTTGTCTTCCTTGCGGTTTCAGCTTGGCACTTTGGATCGGCCGACGCGCTCGACTTTGCCAAACAGTTCGGCCAGGCGTCCGACCCAAAAACGCTCGCTCTTTCATCGCTCACACGCGGCGTCCTCATTGTCGCCGCTCCTTTCGCCTTCCGGATCGACGACATGTTCTCAGCATGTCAATTGTGGTGCGGAATCTTGGGATCCAGCTTTCTTCCGGGCGAAATGACATCCACTCTGGAATCGGGAGCCCGTTTTGTGATCTTCTATGCTCTGATGGCCGTGGCGGGCCAGGTTCTCCGGGCCGGCGCACTTGGGTCTTGGCGCACGGGACTTTGCCAACTGCTCGAAGTTGCTCTTCTGATCTTTCTCTTCGCTGTCCTCCATCCGCTCTTCGCTCTCGGGATCTACTTCCTTTGCTGGCACAGTGTTCGCCACCTTTCCCACCTTCGCTCTTTTCAATCTGGCAGTGACCGACCAGGGTGGCTTTATCGCCTTGCCGGTCCCTTCCTTATTCCTTCCTTGGTCACCATTGGAATCTTTGCCTTCCTGACCGGAAATCTTTTATCACCCTCCGATCTAACTCTCGTTCTCATCATCTTCTTCGCGATCGTCACACCCGCCCACCAATGGCTGATCCATCGGGAAGTGCATTCCGTCTAACACTTTCACAGCCCTAACCTTCGGGAAAGGGAGACAGGTTCGCTAAGCAGTATTTACCACAACCCGGATGAAGAATCGGAGCGGATTGGGGGGAAGGGGCAGAATCTAGGTTGTCTCATCGCCACTAGCCATAAACGAACCGGCTAGCTCGAACCATGAATCGGCGACCAAACTTGTCGAGAATTCGACATGTATGATCGACCGTTTACTGAGTTCCAGATGACCTGATCAGGGTTATGGAATTACTGCGAGGAATTTGCTTTTGGCGAAAAGGTCGCGGAAACCAGAGTTTGGCGGAATACATGGGGGAGAAAGGGGGTTGCATGAAATCCCTCAACAAAATGCACGCTTCGATCGGGACAAGAGCAATTCTCGCAATGCGCGCCTCAGGCGAGCGGGCGGGCAAGGATCCAGCGCATCACGCAGAGATCCTGGTTAGGGCAGAAGTTGGAGTAATCTAGTGCATTTCTATCGCGCAGCTCCCAAGCCCGCCGCGGAAGTAGTTGAACTGCACCCTCGGATGGTCGGCGAGCAGGCTCATGGGGACTGCGGCATCAGCGATGCCTTTTGAGATCATGAGGGCGGTGAGGCGTTGGCCGAAGGGGTTATCGTGGGTGCCGGCTTGCCAGATCGACACTTTTTCCGCCTGCCAAGTCTCGGCAGGACCGACGGTGATGGCCTGTTGTGGGACCATCGTAATGTTGCCACCGCCTGAAGTTCGGGCGTTCTGCGCCAGCGTAATGGGGTGCAGTTCGACGACGCGAGTGCCAAGCCGGCGATACTCCTCCGGGGTCGGCGGGGCATCGGCGTGGGCCCCTTGGCGGCGTGGCGGATCGTTAAAGGCCCAGTGTTTGATATCGCCCTGGCCTCCCTGCATGACCGCGCAGCGGACGCCTTCCCAGGAGGCGCGGTAGTGCGAGACCTCGGCAGCGGGGAAATGGAGGTTTGATTTGGGGATCTTTAACTTGTCGTCGATGCGGTTGAAGAGCAGTTCCCGGTCGGCACGCTCAAAGGACAAGGGGTGCGTGACGGGCACCTCTTTGCCATCGTCGCCAAGCCATTCGTCCATGCCCCAAAAGTGTGCGTTCGAGAGATCGAGCTCTAGCTCGTTGACCAATCGCGCGACCAGCGGTAACTGCTCGGTTGGACCAATCGGGCCGCAAATCCCGATAGGATTGTCGGGTGTCGAGCGCTTCCAGGCATCGATGTATTCCAACGCTTCTGCGAGGTAGAAATCTTCGAGAGTGTCATACATTCGGACGTTGAAACCGGGGCGCGAGAGTTGCTCGAGATCGCGCTCGCTCAACGCGGCGGCATCGCGAATGATTTCTTCGTCGAGTGTGGTATAGTCCCACCAGTCGGGGGCAATGGTGCTGAGCTTCCGAGGCATGGTGAAAGGTAGTAGCGAACGTGAGCAATGGCGAGCAAGACGTGAACCAGAGCGGCTACAGGCTGGCCTTGTAATCAAGGTTCACTTGATACCTATTTTGGAGCGCCTCACTTAGAGGGTCGAACTCCTCAATACTCAGGCCGAGATGCAGATGGCGTCGCCAGCCCTCGGCGTGCTCGAAGATGCCGGACATGGCACCGACCTCGCGCGACATCTCCTCCATGTTGGCGACATATGAGCCCATGCCCTGGCTGGTATCGAGCCATGCCCCTTGACTGGCGTGCGCTTCGAGCGCCTGCCGTTTGGTTTCCATGACGTCGCTCGTGTCGACGTAGGAATCTGGCACGACCCTGCGCCGCAAGCCATCGCGCAGGCCGTGCGGCATGGCGTGATAGACGGCAAGTCGGTGGTCCTTGAGCGCCTCGCTCGGGGGCTCTGTGTCGAAGTTTGGCATGCCGTGGGTGAACGCGGCGGTGATGGCGAGACGCGCGGTCTCGGTATGGTCGGCCATGTAGTCGTCGGGCGAGTGAGTGAGGACAATCTCCGGACGCGTCTCGCGGATTGTCACGGCGAGGCGCTTGATCAGGTCGACGGAATAGATGATCTCCAAATCGTTACACAAGGGTTCGTGCCACTTAGCCCCGAGGATGACGGCTGCTTGCTTGGCCTCAGAGCGGCGTAGCTTGACGGTGGCTTGGGCGTCCATGGTCAACGAGCCACAACCGCCGTTGGCGAGGCAGAAGTAGTGCAATTCGTAGCCGACGCGCCCGAGCTGCAGCAACGTGCCGGCGAAGAGAAACTCGATGTCATCCGGGTGGGCGACGATGGCGATGGCAGATTTCATAAGTTTCTGGCGACGGAGGCGGAAGCGTCTACTCGCGCAGTTTCACGGGACGTCCTTCTTCAGCGGAGCGGTCGGCGGCGAAGAGAACTTCGAAGGTTTTGTATGCTTCCTCGAGCGAGGTCAGGGGCATCTCCTCGCCTTTCTCCAAAGCGGCGAAGAAGGCTTCGAACTGGGTCTGGTAGGGGTGATCGCTGACGTCACCGGAGTCGAGCATCTTCATCGAGAGGGCGCTCCATTGAGCCTTGTTGGTGGCGAGCTTTGTGGAGTGAAACTTGTCATCCAAAAGACTGCCCTCGCTGCCGACGAGATGGGTGTGGAAGTAATACGGCTGCAGGCAGTCGATGCAGGAGGTGGCTTTGCCGATGCGGCCGTCGGTGAGCTTGAGGATCGTCGTCGTCGTTGTGGGATACTCGTATTTGGCGAAATCTTTGTTCTTCGAAGTTGTCGCGTAAGAGGTCACCTCCTCGACCTCGCCGCCCATGCAGAGCAAGAGCGCGTCGAGCGCATGACAGCCCGCAGAGAGCAGGCTGCTGCCGCCATTCTCCTTACTGGTGTTCCAGCGGTATTGCCCATACCAAGGGCCGATGCCGTGGTAGTAGTCGACCTCGGCGTAGTGCAGGTCGCCGAGCAAGCCCTGATCGATCACCGCTTTGGTCGCGAGAAACTGGCTGGAGTAGCGGCACTCGAAGCACACGCAACAACGGACGTTAGCAGCACGGACGGCCTCGCGGATGGCGGTGCAATCGTCGAGCGAAAGCGCGAGCGGCTTTTCAAGGATGAGGTGCTTGCCAGCCTTCGCCGCCGCGAGCGCATGGGCCTTGTGCTGACTCGGGTATGAACAAATCGACACCACCGCAATGTCATCGCGCGCGAGTAGATCGTCGATTTCCGTGTAGCTGGTGATTGCGCTGCCGTGCTTCGCCGATAGCTCGGTATCGTTTTGCGGCCGCGAAGAACAGATCGCCGTGACTTCAACGCCTTCGATGGCGTTGAGTGCGTCGATGTGCGCGCCCGCAACCCAGCCGTAGCCAATGATTCCAATTTTCATGCGCGGAGGCTAGCGGCTCGGGCGAGTGTTGGCGAGGTGATAACAAGCTCCCTGGGCGCTGGCACTGCCTGTTTTGTAAACTCGAGCAAGATGCCATTTTAAAGTGGCTGGAAGGGTATGCCGGAAGTGGCTATCTTTCGCAGTCCTCCCCGGCTGCTAGGAGTTTGCTTTTGGCGGGAAGGCATTGAAGTCGCATTAGGACCGGAGCGGAGGGGGTGAAAAGGGGGTTGTTGGAAATTTCTAACGATCGTATCGAAATCCAAAGGTCAAAAAGAAGACAACCGGGGTAAGGTCGAGTTCATCGCTGACTACTTTTGGGACGGGGAAGTCCAGCAACTCCACGAACACTCCCGGTTCTGGCGCTTTAAAGGCAATTGGAAATACTACGACGATAAAGGCTAGAAAAATCCGGACCGTTCAGGCCAAAGCATTATCGCTGCCGGACCCGCACCCGCCAAAACTGTGTCCCGGCAGGCCCTTCCTCACTGGTATATTGAAGCCTCGCTCTTCCATTTCCGATATGAACAGTGCTGACAAAAATAAGATCATCCGTCGCAGACTGCCAGTTCTCAAGATCATCGGAATACTCGATCACCCTCTCCACATCGTCCGCAGCAAGATTCTGTTGCATGGATATGTTCAGAGAACCATCGACATCGATCGCAAAAAGATCTTCTCCAACATTGTAAACCATATCGCTCGTCCCAAAGGCATGCTCCAGAAGGGCAGTCAATCCATCACGATCGAGATCAGCATCGGGATCCCCGGTGAAAGGAACCGAGTCCCCGGCAGAAGGGGAGCCTCCTTCACTCACACTCGAACGCCAGCTCGCCGGATCCTCGGGAGGGCCGGGCGGCAAAATCCGGGTCAGGCTTGCCCCCAGTCCATCGGGGCTCTTTGGCCAGGGAAAATCGTCACTATATTCGAAACTCTCAATTTCCGAACCATCAGCCGCAAGCAGAGTGATCAATTCACCACCATTGGCGAGGGCCGTATCATTTTCAAATTCCGTGATCAGGAACAACCCTCCGGCGGGAAGGCTCGTTCCGGTTGGAACTGTAAAATCGATTCCGCTCCCGAAATGAACTCCACTCAAATCAACCGGCCCATCCGAAATATTGGCGACTTCGATAAACTCTCTCTCCCCATCAACCGGATGATACATGATTTCCGAGACAACGAGATTGCTTGATGAAGCCAGTGTTCCCGCCAAAAATGTTGCTTCCGTCAGAGCAGACCACTCACCATTCAACAAAGTCCGGGCGCGAACCAAGGTTGACTGATCAAGCACGACCCCTCCACTGTCAGTCAGGGAAAGCCCATCGAGTTGGACATCCAATCCGAGGTCACTGCTGCCGGGAGACGTCTGATGAACCTCAATCGCTAACACGTTATCACCCTCGAGAAGCTCTCCCGGAGAAAGAATATGAGTAAACAAGTTCGGTTCACTTTCACTCGTTCCGCTCACACTTGACGCAGAGAAAGTTTCAAAACCCACCACTCCATCGGACATGTTACTTCGAACAATTTCGCGGCCATTCAGGTAGAGAATCGCCCCATCATCACGCCGAAGGTCGATTCTCAGGTCCTGATAAGTCGACGCCCCGCTCACGGTGAAGTGCTTCCGGAAATGAGTGGTTGGATACCGGTCTGACCTGACTCCTCCATACTCAACCGTTTGGTTAATGGTGCCTCCACTGATCCCCCCATATCCCAACATCGCCTGGCCGCTCTTCCAGGCTCCATCGACAAAATCAGGATGCTTCCAATTGCCCGCCCCATATTCCGGATGCCCCTCTACGATATCACTACCGCCAAGGTCGCTCCCCGTATCAAGGTAGAGCCACTCGTTTGCTTCCAGCGCAATCAATCGATTCAACTGTGATCCTCCACTGAGCATCCCTGCTCCAGGGTTGATTGCCCCTCCCGTTAATCTTGGGTCCTTGCCATCGGCAGTGTAGTAAATGTCGCCCTCGGTGGCCGACATCGACAAGAGGAAACCAGCAGGAATCTCTCCACCATGTTGGCTGAAAACTGGCGCATCCGCTGACGGGTAAAGATCATTGTTTCGCAGGAGGTCGACAACAAAGTCACTCCGCGTTGGGAAGTAGGTCGTGAGCAGGCGGTTGCGCTCATCCTGCCATTCGGCATCACGGGTAAAAGGCAGATTGGATCTGCGGTAGTCCCCCCATCTCGCCGACTCTCCAATGATTGCGCTATAGATTTCATTGGCACGGGTTTCCCAGGTTCCCTCGACCCGCGAAGGAGTCAGGGCCCCGCCATTGAAACAATGACGATGGACACGATCGGCATATCGTAAACGAAACTCCGGATTCTCACGCAGCTTCCTGTAGACTCGAACAAGAGTGTTCGGGTCATCGGGGTTCACATTTCGAGTGACATCAATTTCAAACATGCTGGCCTCCATATCCCAGGGCATCCCAATCCATGTTGTGAGATCATCACCACGGGATCTCCGGATCGAACGCATGTTATTGGAGTTAAAAACCTCGGGACCATCACGACTTCCCATGTACTGGTGCATGAGCATATAATCGATCAAGTTGTCGATATTCATGTGCGTCTCCATCTCCTCATACTTCGCCTGGGTGGTGAGACCGGAGTTAGCAAGGGCCTGCATCTCATTCCAGGCATCAAAAGTCCCGTCGATGATCTTGGTCGTAACCGTCCGACGGTTAATGGAGTCATAGTCTTCCTCCGGTCCACCGAAGTGGGATGCTCCGTATGCTGCACGGGGATACTCGACCGGATTATAAAGCCCCCAATAGAGCCCGTTGATATAGAGGTGCACGTAAGTTGACTCACCGGAAACCTGCCCCATATCCTTCATGATATCGCGGGCAAAGGAATCACGAATATACTGGGATTGTTCGCGTTCGGAAGTTCCAACGTTATTGCTAATCTGCGAGGAACGTGTCCAACCGTGCGCGTTTTGGCCGCGTAAAATAATGCTATCAAACTCATCAACCTCCGTATCGGGAAACAGCTTGTAGTTGAGATTTTTGCTTCCGTATTCGCTACGAAACTCAATCCTGAACCCGTGCTTTGGTTGCCCCGTCGGACTACGAGAACCATTACCATGGATGCGGATTCCACAGTTGGTTTGATGATCCCGGGAGGCATCATCCGGGTGAAGAAATTCAAACGACACCTCGCGCTCCCATTCACGACCATCGCTTCGAGGGTTTGCATAAATACCACGCGGGTTGTTGAAAAACTCGTCATTGGGCACCACGATCGAAAGAGTCCGGATGCTCTTTAAGGCATCTATAATTTCGTCGCGATACGCTGGATCATCGACCACATCGGGATCCATGGCGTAGTCAGCAGCCCGATTCCCCCAGGTCGGTGGCGCTCCTTGCGGATTGGCTGGCTGGCGGATGACATCGTCGAGGAAAAGGTAACTTTGGGTATCAACATTAGTCGGAAGAAGTCCCGGCATAAAGGCCGCGGCCCGAAGTGTCGTAGTAGTGGAAATTAATATGGGCGCACGATAGGCCATCCCATTTTCAAGGGTGGGCTCGCTACCATCGACCGTAAATCGAACCTCCGCGCCCGGCGTGGCCGTGGTAATGGCCACAGTCTGCGGGCTCTCGAAGAACCCCCGATCAACGCTGAACTTTGTGTCTTCGACCTTTCCGTCAAAGCCAGTTCCGTTGGCTGTTCCAGGAGTCGGGGACACGAAGCTGATGACATTATTTTCATCGATTCCATATCCAATATCCGCAATCTGTTCTGAGAAAAAAAGTTGGGATACCAGAGTTGATTGATCTGGGGCCAAAAGTCGTAGATCCTCACCACTACTGCTCAGACTAAAATTGGTGTGAAGTTCAGATCCGGCTACGGCACGGTCCTTTCCGGAAGCAAATATAATTATACGCTCCCCCGCATCGAGAACCGTCCCGGCAGGAATTTGCCAGCGATCGGGAACAAGTGGATCATCAGAAAAATAGTGCCCGCCAAGATCAAAAGCAAAGTCCGACGGATTGTGGATTTCGATCCAATCCGAACTATCACCATCTTCATCATCCAAGGTGTTGTTGTTGATCGCGATGATCTCACTGATCACCGGGCCTTCCACCGCAGCTCCCACCCTGATGGTAACTTCTTCAGTCACCGTTCCCCCGGCTCCGGTTGCAGTGAGGGTATAGGTCGTCGTGGTGGACGGAGACACGTTCGCGTTGCCAATCAGTGAGACGCTTCCCACTGTCTCGCTAATCTGAACGGTATCAGCGCGTTCCACTTCCCAATTCAAGAGACTCGATCCTCCGGGAGCGATCAGACTCGGTGTCGCGGAAAAGCGATTGACCCTTGGCGCTGGCACACCACCGAGATTGGCAACCAACCACTCGTTGATATCGGCGATCTCAACGTCAGAGAGAGCTCCCTTGTAAACGATGATCTCAATAACATCAATCTCCGCCCTACTAGTGGCCGTGCCGAACCCGGGAACGGCGGTAACTCCGGCGCGTAAGTCCCCGAGATAGAAATTGTCGGTGCTCGTGGTGAAAGCAGCTCCGGCGTTGGTTAGCACTATGTTCGCTACTCCATCAGTATTGAACCATTCATCCGCTCCCCCCGCATCCATTCGCGCGCTCCGAATAAACGGGGTGTCGAGCGGCACTGCGGCACTATACGAGCCCGCTCCAATTTGCCCGTTGTCTTTTCGAATTGAAGGATCGCTGGCAAGTGAAAAGAAATCGCCGGCATTTGCTTGCGTGGCTGCAACTGAACCAAAGCCCACGGGACGCGTGAGACTCTGTCGATCCGAGACGGCATAGGCAGCAATGATCGTTAGCTCGGCAAGACCACTATCGCCATTAAGACCCGCGGCAACGAGCATGTCGTTCGTGGTTCCGCTGAAGCGGACGGTATCGAGATCACCCGGGATGAGTGATCCACCAGAAATTGACCCAAGTGCAGGAGTGGCCCAGTCGACAGTCCCTACAGAACCGATCCCCACGGCATCGTTTCCATTCCCCGATGAATCTGTCCAATTACCGGCCCCAGCGTTGTAATCGATGGCTGCGTCGCGCAGCCAGAGAACAAGGTCACTGGAAATACTTGGATCGTCAGGAGAAAGCTCGGCGGCTCCCACAAATTGGGACACACTGAAAAAGCAAGAGACCCCAAGGACCGCTGCGCGGATTTTTCGAATCATAAGTTGAAGAACTCTCTATCGCCGACGACGGAGAATTCCGAGCGAGGCAAGGCCCAAAAGCACGGTGCTACCAGGCTCCGGGACATTCTCCGAGACCATGAACTCGTTGATGTCAGAGATCTGCTGATCGGTGAGCGCGGAGTTGTAAACGATAACCTGGCTGATATTGAACTCAGACAGGGAAGTTGCTGTGCCGAATCCGGGCACAGCGGTCGAGCCGCCGCGCAAGTCGCCCATAAAGAAGTCGTCGCTCGAAGTAGTGAATTGTGCGCCAGCATTGGAAAGCACAGAGTTCATCGTTAAATTGCTATTGAACCACTCGTCGATACCACCCGCATCCATCCGCGCAATACGGATCAATGGCGTGCCTGCTGTGACGGAGCCTGAGTAACTTCCCGAGCCAATCTGACCATTATCTTTGCGCACTGAAGGATCATTCGCCAAATTAAAGTGGTCACCGGGATTGCTTTGTGTTCCCGCAACCGATCCTATCCCGGCAGGTCGTGTCAGGTTAGGGTTTCCGGCAGCAGTAGTCAGGTGGTAGGCCACGAAGACCGTCAACTCGTTAACGCCGGCACCGCCAAAGATGTCATTGGCAACCAGCATATCGTCGGTATTACCAGCGAACGCGACCGAGGAAGTATTGTGGTCGGCGCTGGCTGTGGCCAAATCAAGCGAGGGTGAATTATAGGTGACTGGAGCATTAACATTAACCGTCCCCAGGGTGGTAGCATCGTTACCATTTCCGCTGGAGTCGCTCCAGGTTCCACCCGCATAATTGTTGGCAGCATTCGTGAGCCAAAGCCCGAGGGATGCACTGATTGATAGATCATTCGGTGCCAGGCTGGCTGCAGTTGCAGCTGAACTGCCGATAGCGAGAAGAAGTGTGGTTAAGGAGTATCTCATTGGATTTTGGATTGATGGTTAAAAAAGAATCTAACTGGGTGGAACCTTTTTTCTTAAAGTTCCCGAACCCGGTAAAAACGTGGAGTGGCGCCGGCCAGCTCTGTCTCGGTAAATGTGGTCACCTCTCCTTCTGACTCGATTCCATCGTCAAGTTCTGCCCACACCTCAAGGTCTTCGGAAACATCGACGGCATAAGAGCCCCCGGCTCTAGAGTTCCACTCGATTGTCGCCGAACCCGCAGCGGAATCAACCTCGATTCCAGTGATTACCAGGTCATTGCTTGGCGAACCGCTTCCGACATTACTACCAAGCCATTCATTAACCCCGGCAACTTGCTCATCCGAGAGGGCCGTCGTGTAGACAATTGTTTCGACGATATCCAGGTCTGCACGTGAGACAGCCGCCCCAAAACCAGGAACGGCAGAATTCCCCCCACGTAAATCTCCGAGGAAATAATCATCCGTGCTGGTGGTGTAGGAAACGCCGGGAAGGCTCAGGACTTTTGTCAGTGTTCCATCGGTATTGAACCAGTCATCAACTGCTGTCGCCGACATGCGCGCCGTGCGAATGAAGGTGGTCTCCACCGGGAACGGCAGGCTGTAAGCACCGCTGCCCAGCTGACCATTGTCTTTGCGAAGCGAAGGGTCACCCGCGAGATTGAAGTGGTCTCCAAGATTGGTCTGGGTCCCAGCAACCGATCCAAAACCGACCGGGCGGGTAAGGTTGGGGTTGGAACCGAGGAAATTGACATTGTAAACGACGAAGATCGTTAGGTCGGTCAGGCCGGCATCCATATTCAGGTCTGCGGCAACCAGAAGGTCATCAACATCGCTGCTAAAACGGACAGATGATACGTCTTCGGCAGAAAACTCTCCTCCGGATATGGTTCCAAGCGTCGGACCAGCATACGTCACCAGGCCGGTGACATCCACCTCACCAACAGATTCGGCGTGATTGTCCTTACCGCTGGAATCAGCCCAAATACCCGTCTCAGGATCGAATGTCGCTGCCGCATCCCTAAACCAAGCTCCCAGACTCTCAACAATGGCGGGATCATCGGGAGCCAACTCCTGAGCCTGCCCAGCAGTCATGAGAGAGACCAGAGTCAACGGAATAACAACAGATTGCTTTCGATTTCTCATCACTAGAAGTATTAGTTCTAAATATGGCATAAATAGGCAAGCCAATCCTGCCCTTCTCTCGCTGCTAGGAAATTACTGACTGCTAGGAAATTGCTTTTGGCGGGAAAGGTCGCGGAAACCCGGGTTTGGCGGAATACATGGGGGAGAAAGGGGCTGGAGTCTTAGCTAGCCCCGGGCCCGTTCCAGAAGGATGAGCATAAGGAAGGAGTAGATCAGGTTAATTTCTTCCTGGGGTGAAAGGTCTGCGAGTTTTTCGATGGTGAATTTCCCTTCGAAAAAAGCGGGTTGCTTGCGCACGCGCATGACTGGTGTGCCGTCGGCGCGGGTGGCAATATAGGTCGGGTGGCAGAAGTATCCGGTCAGGAATCCCACAATCGGGATGC
>JAQWSX010000216.1 GCA_029242935.1 Akkermansiaceae bacterium | reverse complement strand
CCGCCCCAGATGACGAGGGTCTCTTTTAAGAGACCGCGCTGTTCGAGGTCGGAGAGAAGACCAGCAATGGGAGTGTCGGTTTCGCCAGCGAATTGGCTGTGATTTCCTTGGATGTCGTTGTGGCCATCCCAGCTTCGTTGGTTTGCCATGCCGCCGGAGTAGATCTGAACGAAGCGGACTCCTCGCTCAACCATACGGCGGGCGGTGAGACATTGGCGAGCGACATGGTCGCAGCGCTTTTCGCCAATCCCATAAAGCTTTTTGATATGCTCGGGCTCTTGCTCGATGTCGAAAGCTTTCGGAGCAGCGGTCTGCATTCGGTAGGCGAGTTCGAAACTTTTGATGCGCGCCTCCAATTCGGCATCGCCGGGGCGTGATTCGAGATGTCCGCCGTTGAGCTTTTTGAGGAGAGCGAGCTGCCGGGTTTGTTGGGCATCATTCATGTGGGCGGGGCGGTTGAGGTTGTCAATGGGATCGCCCTTGGGCTTGAGCCACGTCCCTTGATAAACGCTGGGAAGGAAGCCTGCTCCCCAGTTAGCGGCGGCTCCTTTAGGGAGGCCACGATTGAGGGGATCGGACATGACGACGAAGGCTGGAAGATCGCGGCTCTCACTGCCGAGGCCATAAGTGACCCACGAACCAAGACAAGGATTACCCATTCGGGGGAGGCCGGAGTTCATCATGAAAAGGGCCGGGCTGTGGTTGTTCGACTCGGTGTAGCCGGAGTGGATGAAAGCCATTTTGTCGACGTGTTCTCCAAGCTTGGGAAAGATGGACGAGACCATTTTCCCGCACTCTCCGCGCGGGGTGAATTCAAAGGGTGATTTCATGAGCGGTCCGACCGCGTTGGCGAAGAAACCGGTATTTTTGTCGAAGCCCTTGAGTTCCTTTCCATCCATCTTTTCGAGTTCTGGCTTGTAGTCCCAAGTGTCAACCTGGCTGGGTCCTCCGTTGATGAAGAGCCAGATGATAGACTTCGCTTTACCCGGAAAGTGGGCGATTTTGGGAGCAAGGGGATCGTTTGCTCCAAGGAGCCCTTCGTCCGCGAGGAGTGAAGCGAGACCGAGGCCCCCGAAGCCGGCTCCGGCTTTTTGCAGCCAATGACGCCGGGTGTAAAAATCGGTTTGGTTCATGGAAGGTAGATGAATTCGTTAAGGCTGAGCATGACCTGACAGAGGTCGGCAAGCGCGAGTTGAGCGGCGTTTTTGCCCTTGGAGTAAGAGGCGGATTGGGAATCAAAAAAGGACCGGCTTTCGGAGAGCTCTGGGGCGGTGGGTTTGCGGGTCAGGGTGCGCAGATAGAGTTCGCGAATCGCGGCGTCGGGTTGACTAGCATCGAGTTTTTCGGCGAGACTGCGGGCCCATTTTACGATCTGCGGATTGTTCATGAAGAGCAAGGCCTGCGGGGCGATGGTGGTGCTGGGTCGGCTGCCTTGGCTTACGAGAGGCTCGGGTTGATCAAAGACCTGCATGATGGGAATGAGGCGGCTACGCTTGATCATGAAGTAAATGCTGCGGCGACGATGATCTTCAGCGAGGGTGCCCGGGCCAAACATGGTGGGGTCCAGTTGGTCGGAGGCGGCGAGGATGGAGTCGCGAATGACTTCGGCTTCGAGGCGGCGTGGGGTAAAGCGCCAGAGGAATTTGTTGGTGGGGTCAATGGCGGCTTTTTCTTTGGACGGTTCGCTGCTCTGGAGCCAGGTCGTGCTTATGAGAATCTCGCGGTGAAGTGCTTTGACGTCCCAGCCACTGGTGATGAGTTTTTGAGCAAGAAAATCCAGGAGTTCAGGATGGGTTGGGAGTGTCCCTTGCAGGCCGAAGTCGTTGGGAGTGGAAACGATCCCTTGTCCGAAATGATGGTGCCAGAGTCTGTTGACAGCGACACGGGCGAGAAGGTGGCCCGCTCCATTCTCCGAGTCGGTAATCCAATTGGCGAGACTGCGCCGGCGGTAACTGGTGCGGGTCCAGTCGTCGGGTGGTTCTTCATTCCAATGATCTTCACCTTTGCCGTTTCTCATTAGAACTTGAAGGTAGCTTGGTTGGGCGACTCCCTTCTTCTGATTGGGGTCGCCGCGGCTGAGGAAGTGGGTCTGTGGATAGAAGTGAGGGAAACCCCGGCCGTCGGCATGGTGCTTGGTTGGACTGAATCCTTCACTGGTGACTTGGACTTTTGCGTTTGAGGCTTTGGGTTTGGAAGTCAGCGATTTGCTTACGGCATCATTAAGTTGGTTCCAGTGGGGGTCGCTTTGCCTGAAGAGTTCGAGGAGAGCTTTGCGGTGCTCTTCGGTGAAACTTCCCGTGAGAAGAGCTTTGAGAGCTTTTTCAATTTGGAGATTTTTTCCGCCACCTACTTCGACTGGTGGAGCGGTTTTTTCGCTAATCGAGATACGAAATCGCCCGAGGCTGTGCTGGCTGTTGGTGTGAAACCTAAGCTGGAATTCGAGCGTTGTTTTTTCCCCGATCGTGAGGGGGTCGGAAAGTTTAAAAACGGCGGCCTGGTCTTTGCCAATCCCTCCGGCATCAACGGCCCAACCGGAGCTATTGGGATCGGAGTCGAAGGAAGAAACTGCGGATAAATTGGTTTTGTTTTGTTCGTGAGTGGCTTGAGCTGAGATGATCTTGATGTCTTGCTTCTCCTTTCCAGGTGAGCTGGCGAAAATCTTGAGATCAGTCAGAGAGAAATTGCCATTACTAGCGCGTCCAGGGCCCTTTTGGTTCATAGAGGAATGGGTGAGTGCCTCGACCCGGAGGAAACGAATGGTTTGAGCGCCGAGCTTTGTGGTGAGGGTATAAGTTTCTTTCGCCGGAGCTTTTCCTGAAGCAAGAATGGCCCCGTCGGTTTGCGGGGTGAGAGTAGTGGCAGCTTGATCGGAGGTTGGTTTGATGAAGTTTAAGGTATTCCAGTCGTTGGTGGAGAGTTTTGCGGGAGCCTTGCTTTTGAGCCACTGGTGGAAGGCTTTGGTTGTATCGGGAAGGTTCTCGTAAGTTGTGAGAGCTTCTTGGCGGGATGGGTGGGAAGACTGCCATTTCTTAAGTGAAGCAACGTAAGTGTCGGAGTTGAGCGGGATGTCGACCTCGCTGCGGATTGTCGAAGTGAAGACCGAGACCAATTGGTAATAGTCTTTAACCGGTATTGGATCGAATTTGTGATCGTGGCATCTCGCACAACCGATGGTGAGGCCAAGCATAGCGGTGCCGGTCGTGGCGGCCATATCATCGAGTTCGTCATAGCGGGCGCTCTCAAATTCCTTCTCGGTGAGTTGGGTCGGGAAGACTCCAGCTCCGAGGAACCCGGTGGCCATCATTGCGAGGGGATCATCGGGCGCGAATTCGTCGCCCGCGAGCTGCCAGCGGATGAATTGGTCCCAAGGCATATTGGAATTGAGAGCCTTGATGACGAAGTCGCGGTAGTGGTAAGCGTATTTACGATCGTAGTCTTGCTCAAAGCCGTGGCTCTCGGCAAAGCGTGCAGCATCAAGCCAGTGGCGAGCCCAGCGTTCGCCGTAGTGAGGGCTAGCGAGCAGTTCGTCGATGAGTTCGGCGTGTGGTTTTGAGAGAGCGTCCTTCAGTTGCTGTGGGTTAGGCGGGAGCCCAATGACGGACAAGTAGGCGCGGCGGATCCGGACAGCGTCTGAAGCCGGCGGGTTTGGGATGAGGTTTTTCTGGGCCAGTTTTGCGAAGGTGAAGCGGTCGAGATCGTTCTTGATCTGGGAGTGTCTGATGGTTGGTGGCTTGTGATTGACAAGGGGTTTAAAAGACCAAAATTCACGATCACTTTGGGTGACCTGCATGGCGGTGGATTGGGCGCTTTCCTTCTCGAGTAAGGGTTTGTCGTAGGGAGCTCCAAGAGCGATCCATTTTTGAATGTCGGCGATAAGGGAATCGGGGAGTTTGGCCTTCTTGGGAGGCATTTCCGGTTCCTCTTCGTGGCGAATGAGACTGAGAAGATAGCTTTTCTCGGGTTCCTTGAGATTGATGGCAGCCTCAGTCTCCCCCCCTTCAAGAAGAAGCTCGCGAGTTGAAATATCGAGTCCAGAGCGGATCTTTTCGTCGCCGTGGCACTTCAGACAATTTTTAATAAGAGCCGGTCGGATCGTTTTTTTGAAGAGATCAGTGCCGGCCTTCATTCGTCCCGCATGGTTGGGCGGAATAGAGTCTGCGTAAGAGGAGACGATGAGGAGAATGAAGGTGAGGCTGTTGACCAGTTTCTGCATACCTCCGTAACCTTCTCATAGGTCTTGGGGGATCGGACAGAAAGAATTTTGATCTCTCTTCTGAGCTAATGAATTTGAACTTCTTTGTCTCAAAGAGAATGGACCTTGTCATTGGGTGTGAAGGGTGGTGCCTTTATTCAAGATGAAGGCCCCGATTACTCGTTTTTTTCCGATTTCATCTGAATTACGTTTCATCATGTGGGGGGCTATTCTGATGATATGGCCCCAGATTTCTTGTGGTCATGGCACGGTGAACAGTCCGGCCAGCCGAGTGTATCGCATCTTTCAGGAGGGGCCGGATTCGGCGAGCAGTCCTTCGGCGGTGGCGGCTCTCGCGGTGGCGGGAAACAACCAATATTACACTTGGAATCAAATCTCTCAGAACGTGCCCAACTACGCTGCTGCGGTATTCAATGATTCCTATGCCGCGGTGATTCCGGACGGCCAGCTTGCGAGCGGTGGAAACACCGGGCAGTCGAGCTTCGATTTTTCGGGACTCGATCTCGCCAGCGATTCGTGGAACTGGCCTGCGACCCCAGTGATTGCGGGGTTGTTGGAGATCAACTGGTTCGCTACCGCGACACACGACCCCTCTTATTTTAAGGTGTGGATCACCAAAGAAGATTACGATCATCGCACCCCCTTAA
>JAQWSX010000181.1 GCA_029242935.1 Akkermansiaceae bacterium | reverse complement strand
CGCGATTCCTGATTGGGCATCCGGTGAGATTGAGGAGGCGAGAAGATCGTCGAAAAGCCAGGTGTCTGAACCACTCGCTGAAACAAGCCAAATTAGGCCTGCTAAGAGAATGATAGAACCCAAAGCGAGATAGATCGTGATCTTCCAAGCCGCATTTTTCCGGTCGCCAGACCCCAGAATTCCTATCATCAAAAATGTTGGGATAAGAGCTAGCTCGTGAAAGGCGTAGAAGAAAAATAGGTCAGTGGATAGAAAGGCACCCAATCCACCTGCTCCGATGAAAAGAATCGATGAGAACCATAGTTTTTCGCGTCCCTCAGGGCACTTTCCGGACATGACTGCTGTGAAAAGAACCAGCACGCTTAGGATAACCATCACTAGGCTCATTCCGTCGTAGAAGCCAAGAGAGAGATGGATGTTTGGTTTTGAGAGAACTTCCCAGGAGAGATCCCAGATTGAGGCCCTCCAACAAAAAACGGTGCCAAGTCCTAGCGCGAGGTTGGCAGTCGCAGCGATCGTTGCAATCGACTTTGCTTTACCGAGCCCGGTTAGAATAGCGAAGGCGGCGAGGAGTGGGATGAGAATGAGGATGATGCTCATGAAACAAAGACCGTGAGATAAATGACTAAAAGAACGCCAATACCGAAGAGGACGGCGTAGCCCTGAAGGTTGCCGGACTGAAGTCGTCCGAAGATACGACCAAAGCCGCCAGCGGCTCGCGAAAACCCATCAACAATGAACCCATTAATGATCAGTTCGTCAAAGAAGTGAATGAAGGCGGCGAGAGTGTCCTGACCGTAGCCAACGAGTTTTGCGTATGCTTCGTCGATATAAAACTTATTGCGGAAGTGCTTAAAAACACCTTTGTTTTCAAGAGGATCATTTTCAGTGTTCCCGTAGAGTTTCCAAGCGAGGAAGAGCCCGATCACGACAGCCGATATTGAAGCGATGAACGCTGGAGCATCCGGGTGAAACTCGAAAGGTTTGTAAAGTGGCGAAATTTTACCCCCAAGGAACTGATAGCCGGAAAAAATAGCCATGAGTGCTAGGACAATCAATGGAGCAGACATGAGGGGGCCGACCTCCTTTGCATGATCTGCATTTTCACTCCGAGGCTTTCCAAGAAAGGCCACGAAGAAGAGGCGAAACATGTAGAAAGTCGTGAGGCATGCCACGAGTGCGGCGATCCCAAAGAGAAACCATTGTCCGCTGTGGGCGGCAGACTCAAGAATGTGCTCTTTAGAGAAGAAGCCGGCAGTTCCTGGGACTCCGCAAAGAGCAATTGTTCCGATGCCGAAGGTGAGGAAAGTGATAGGCATGGTCTTTTTGAGCCCCCCCATTTTCCAAATATTCTGCTCGTGGTGGCAGGCGAAGATGACAGCACCGGAGCCGAGGAAGAGAAGGGCCTTAAACCAAGCGTGTGTGAAGAGGTGAAACATGCCGGCCTCCGGGTCCAGAAGGCCCACAGCCATCACCATGTAACCGAGCTGGGAAAGGGTGGAATAGGCGAGGATCTTTTTGATATCGTCCTGTTGGGTAGCCATTAAGGCTGCGAGAAGAGAAGTGATCGCACCAATCCAAGCGATAACATCAGGTCCCCAAATGGAGTCGAGAGTCTCCATTCCAACCGCACTGAAGAATCGGACCATCATGAAAACACCTGCTGCAACCATCGTTGCGGCGTGAATGAGAGCAGAAACTGGAGTGGGGCCTTCCATCGCATCTGGGAGCCATACGTGAAGAGGAGCTTGTGCCGATTTGCCCATGGCCCCCATGAAGATCAGAAGGATGGCGGCTGAGAACATTGTCATGGAGGGCACGACAGTTTTAGGGTGACCAGCATCAGCGAAGAACTCGCTTATTCCATTGAAGGTGAAGCTCCCGGTGATACCCCAGAGGATGAGGATGCCGATCATGAACCCAAAATCACCAATCCGATTTGTGAGGAAGGCCTTTTTTGACGCATCGGCCGCGGAGTCTTTTTGATACCAATGCCCAATGAGAAGATAGGAACTCAAGCCCACCAATTCCCAAAACATGAACATCATGATGAAGTTGGTGGCAAGGACGATCCCTGTCATCGAGAACATGAAGAGCGATAGTCCGCAAAAGTAACGAGCGAGTGCTGAATCGTCCCTCATGTATGCGAGGGAAAACACGTGAACAAGGAAACCAACCCCGGCGACCACGAGCATCATGCCTCGGGACAGTCGATTTAATTCATAACCGATTTCGATCCCATCGAAACCAGGAATGGAAGCCCAAGTGAAGGATCCGGCAAGATCACTTCCTTTCGAAATGATCACTAAGGTGAGCACGAGGGTCACCGCGGCCGAACACGTAGAGACGAGAGCTGAGAGAGATTGCTTTTTCTTGAGCCCAAGATGAATAGCCGCAGCCGTGAGGAGCGGGAGACCAAGGATTAGCCAGGGAAGTGATTCCATGAGAATTCGAAGTTCGTGGGGTTAGCCGCGCATTGAGGTGAGTTCCTCGACGTTAATGGTTTGGCGGGCGCGGTAGAGAGCCACGATGATCGCAAGCCCAACAGCGACCTCGGCGGCGGCAACAGTAATGATAAAGAAGACGAAAACCTGACCGTTGTAGTCCGGCAGCCCATTTAATAAATGGAATCTTGAAAATGCCACGAGGGTTAGGCTTGCCGAAGCAAGCATTAGCTCGAGGCACATGAAAATCACAATGATGTTTCGCCGGACGATGACGCCGGCAAGGCCTATTGCAAAAAGTAGACCAGAAACAAAAAGGTAGTCGTTAAGTGAAGCCATGAAGGAATATCGTTAGGAGTCAGTGGGAGCTTGCTTGTTCGTCCTTTTGGAAAGGATTACGACGCCAATCGTTGCGACAAGGAGGAGGGCCCCTACCACCTGAAGAGGGTAGTTGTAGCTCTTAAAGATGGTGTGTCCGATAAGATTGGTGTCTGGAAGTTTAGGGCTCTTTTCATGAGTCAAACTCTTGTAGATTGCTGACTGTTTCTCGCGCGGCAACACAACCTTATCTTCATCGAGTTGAGTAAACTGCTCGGCCGACTTCCGCATCGACTCATTGGTGATTTCCTCAAATTCAACCCTGTTGCCTTCGGATCCGGTCTGGATCACTCCAAGAATTTGAACGACTAGGAGGAGAGGGATAACGAGACCCGCAACGACCGAGGAAGATTTAATTTTGACGGGCTTCTCGTCGTTTAGGTCGAGAAGCATTATGATAAAGATGAAGAGCACCATGATTGCGCCCGCATAGACTAAGATTTGGACGATTCCAACAAAGTAGGCATTCAGGCCAATGAATAAACCCGCTAATCCAACAAAAGAGAGCACCATGGAGAGCGCGCTTGAAACCGGATTGCGGAGAGCCACTAAAAGCACTCCTCCGGCGACCGCCATAAAAGCAAAAAGATAGAATGCGAGGTTTTCCATAGCTTACTTTAAGTCGTTCCACTTGTTGACGAGTCCAACGCGCTTCCCTCCAATTTCGTAGAGTCGCTCTTTGTTGTGGACCATTTCAGTGCGGTTTGTGCCTGTAATGACGTAGTCGGGACGTAGATAGATGGCTTGTTCGGGACAAACTTCCTCGCACATCCCGCAGTAAATGCAGCGGATCATGTCGATGTCAAACTCTTGGGGGCGCTTTTCAACCTTGGCCCATTCGTTATCCGATGGGATCTCACCGGGGGTGATTTTGATCGCTTTGGGTGGGCAGATAAATTCACAAAGCTGGCACGAGACGCAACGTTCCCGATCCCGTTCGTCGGTCACTAGAGCAGGCGCGCCGCGATAATATTCGGGCAGCTTGTCATCCCACTTTTGCTCGGGATACTGCATCGTCACTCCGACACCGGATGAATTTAGCTCCTCAGCTCCCGTGGTCTTTCCGAACACGGACCGGAAAGCGTGTCCAAGGGTGATGATCATCCCTTTGAAGGCGGCTCCGAAGTAGATTTTTTCTCCGAAGGAAAGCTTGGGGCGTTCAACTTTGATGATTGCCATGGCTAAATTAAAATGGGTTGAAAATGAGGTGGGTTTTTAAACTGCGGTTGCTGAGGGTTTCTCTAAGGAGCCCTTGGCTATCTTGATCAGAAGGATGGTAGCGGTAATCAACAAAGCAAATCCGATTGCAAGACCCATGATCCCGATACTTGGGTAGGCGATTACGAGTGCTGCTAGGAAAACGTTAATGAGCGCGGCTTCAAAGAAAACGATCCAACCCAGATTCATTAATTGGTCATAGCGGAAGCGAGGAACGGTCCAACGGACCAATATGAAAAACAAGATGAAGAAGGTCACTTTGCCCAGAAAGACCCCGATGTGTAAGAGGCTGACCCACCAAGCCCCGGCTGGGAGGAGGTTATCGATACCAAAACCAATTGACCATCCGCCGAGGAAGAGAGTCACGATAAGTGCCGAACCAACCACCATCGCAGCATACTCACCCATGAAGAAAAGAGCGAACTTCATCGAAGAATACTCAGTGTGATAACCGCCGACGAGCTCAGTTTCGCATTCTGGGAGGTCAAAAGGCATACGATTCGTTTCCGCGAAGATCGAAGTGGTGAAGATAATGAACGAAATGAAGATTGGGATAAGAAGAAGGAGTCGCTGGATTGAGGCCTGCGGATCCGCCCAATATCCTGAGCTAATGATAAACCCACCTTCATTCCAAAGTGGGAGAAGCAACCAACCGTTGGTGACTTGGTCTTCGACGATGTGGCCTAGGTTCAAGCCCCCAAAAAACATAAGCACCGGAACAATCGAGAGTCCGAGAGCGATTTCGTATGAAATCATTTGAGCGCAAGCGCGAACTCCTCCAAAGAAAGGATACTTCGAATTGGAAGCCCACCCAGCCAAGGTGATTCCGTAGACGGAGAGAGAAGCAATCGCAAAAATATAAAGTGGCCCTACGTTGAGGTCGGCCACAGCCATTGGGATGACGTTGCCGGCAATTTCCATCGGGCTCCCGAAAGGAATGACAGCCATCGTGAGGAGGGCAGGAACGACAACTAAAACGGGGGCTAGCCAAAAGAAAAATTTCCGAACGTAAGAGGGGGTGAAATCTTCCTTAAGGATAAATTTCAAGCCGTCAGCCACCGGTTGCGTGAGACCACCAATCGGAAGGGCGAGATCTTTCTTGAATCCAAGAATCGAGAGCGGGATCATTGTTCGGTTAGGGCCGACTCGATCCTGAATAATCGCTGAAAATCGGCGCTCAAAAATCACGCAGATACTGACGAAACTCATCGTGATGCCGATGAAAACGGCAATCTTGATAGCGGCTGCGATGAGGAGAGTGGTGTCCATGAAGGGGAGAATCTGGTGTGGTTCTGGTTATCCGACGATTTGGCCTGATTCTACCCGAGCCTTTTCTTGCTCGAGAAGCGGGATCGTAACCCCAGTCTCAGTGATCTGAATTCCAAGGTCCCCAATCGACCCGAAAGTCTGGCCCTTGAATTCGTTAACTTCCGAGGAAATGTCATTCAGGACAGAATCCATCGAGGCTGGTGGGCTGTAGTTTTCATCAAGTTGCGACAGAAGAGCCGCGAGAGATTCCCAGTCGTCACGGGAATCGCCTGGAGCAATGACTGCTTGGTTGGCCCGCTGCAGTCGTCCGGTAACATTGACATAGGTTGCTCGTTTTTCTGCGAATCCGGCACCCGATAAAACGACGTTCGCATGGGAAGCCGTTGGATTGGCGTGGGTGTGAGAAACAACCAAGTGATCGAGTTTTTCAAGGTCTGTGGACTCAAATCCGGCCTCCTCAAGGAGATCTTCCGAAAGAACGATCAAGGCCCTAATTCTCCCGGAGGAAACTCCTTCGCGAATGGCGTCGAGCTTCTCAGATGGCTCGGAAGTATTCCAAATCAATGAAGCACCGGTGGTGTTAGGATTACGATCGGCTGAGATGAGCTTGCCGTCGGGTTCCCCTACACGGGGCACCGTCGCGATGAGCTCGGTTCCCAGGGCTTCTGCGATTTTTTTGGTGAGATAGAGCTCCTCGTTGCTGAGGCGACCCGAAGCAATTATCGCAACCTCATCTGATTGCCTCATTCCGAGTCCCGCGGCAGCATGGGCTGTTGCCTCCATCCA
>JAQWSX010000178.1 GCA_029242935.1 Akkermansiaceae bacterium | reverse complement strand
TTCCCCCATCACCTTTTCTCCATCTACCAAGAAATCTTCGAAACCATAATCCACCTCGAACGCGATATCAGCCCTACGAGTGATGGCAGCTTGGAAAGTGACTCCGTTCTGTCCCATCTCCTTCATCTGCTTTAAATACTGGGCCTTCAACCTTTTTGGTCCACCGAAGGGGCGTGCGATCACCTTCAAATACTCAGGATTCATCGAGTCCAAAGCCGCCTGAAAATCCCCGCGGATCGTCTTATTAACCACTTCCTGAACTGCCGCTTGGGCCCGCTCTTTCACATCCATCGGAACGATGTTTCGCTTGGGAACCGTTGAGAGCGCTACGTCATTTCTCTGACAGTTTGCATTCATGGTTAGGATGAATAAAAGTAAGAGTGGACTTTTCACCCCTCTGGGATGCCCTTAGATCCGTGCCACGTCAAGGCTGAGGAGCCAGTCCAGAATTTCGGATAAATTAAGCATTGATTCCATTCTTCCTTTTCTGGAAGACCTTGGATATCTCATAAGCCGTCATGGCGAAGAAGGCATTAGGAAAAGGACTCGGAGCACTCATTAGAGGCGCCTCTTCTGATACTGTCCCCAATGCCAAAGTCGAGTTGAGACCAGGCGAAAGCGTGAGCCAAGTGCCGATCGCCGACTTGGTTCCATCCCCCCTCCAGCCGCGGAAACACTTCGCCGAAGGATCGCTCGACGAGCTCAAGCAATCTATCGAGCAACTTGGCATCATCCAGCCTCTCATCATCCGAAAGGTTGATGGGCAGATGGAACTCATCGCTGGTGAAAGACGTTGGCGAGCCTCCAAAATGGTTGGGCTTGAGACCGTCCCCGTTATTGAAAGACCATCGAGCGATCGAGAGGTCCTCGAGATGGCTCTCATCGAGAACCTGCAACGTCAGGACCTCAATGCCATTGAGGAAGCAGAAGGCTACGTACGCCTCGCTAAAGATTTTGGACTCAAGCAGGACATCATTGCCAAGCGCGTTGGAAAATCACGAGCCAGCGTGGCCAACTCAATGCGCCTCCTTGATCTTCAGCCCTCCATCCAGCGACACCTTGCTGATGGCCACCTTACCGTCGGTCACGCCAAGGCCATCCTTGGAGTCAAAGATCCTAACGAGCAGATTGTAGTTTCCGACCAGATCCTTCGACAAAATATGACGGTGCGTTCGGCTGAAAAATTTGTCCAAGATTATCACAAAACCGGCCGAAGAAAATCTTCAAGTAAATCCAAGGTCGTAGATCCCCATATCACCGCGATTCAAAATCGCCTCCGCGATCACTTTGCCACCCAGACTGTGATTCATCACACCGATAAGAAGGGTCGAATTGAGATTGAATACTACGGCAACGATGACCTCGGGAGAATCTTGAACCTTCTCGGTCTCGACCTAGACTGATTTCGTGATCAAGACCACTTTCGCCGGCATCATTGCGCTTCTTTTCTTAGTCGCCTGTAGCGAAAAAAAAGAAGGGCCCACGCCCATCTCCAGAGCTTCCATCACAGGCACAATTTCAGCGGAGGCCATCGACAAATTCTCCGGTAAGAATGCCTTCACCCACGTCGAAGCCCTCACCGCATTCGGCCCCCGGCCCATCGGCTCCGAAGCTTACCAATTAAGCCTGCAGTATCTCGAAACCGAACTCGCAAATTTAGGTTGGAAAACCAAGCGCCAAAACTTTAACGGGATCACCCCCATCGGCCCGCAGAAATTCACCAATCTCCTCGCCCGCTATTCGCCCGAATCCGAGCCCGATTGGAATTCCTCGACACCCTTCCTGCTCTGCTCCCATCTCGATACCAAGCTTTACGCAGAATTTGAATTCCTCGGTGTCAATGACAGCGGATCGTCCACCGGGGTTCTCGTCGAAATGGCGCGCGTTCTTTCCGATAAAAACGAAGGGGCCAAAAACGTCGAACTTGTCTTCTTTGACGGAGAAGAAGCCATCCTCAAAAACATCAATCAGAAAGACGGACTTTACGGAAGTCGCTACTACGCTTCCCAACTGGACAAGCGCTCAGTCAAACCCCAGATCGGCATCGTTCTCGACATCGTCGGCGATCCCAAAATCCCCCTCCTGATCGGCGGAGACACCCACCAAAAACTCAAAACTCATACCCAGTCCGCAGCGTCCAAACTCAGCCTGCAAAACTGGGTCAAGCTGCACCCCATGACCATCATCGACGATCACGTCCCCCTCATGAATCGCGCCAACCTTCCCGTCCTCCACCTCATCGGCAACTTCAGCGAAGCCACCTACTGGCACAAAAAAAGCGACACCTTGGACAAAATCACCTTCGGCGCCCTCAAAAACACCGGAAAACTTACCCTTCAGGTCCTCCACCAGCTCACCAAGTAGAGGGCAATCAAGAGTGAGCTTCGTGCCACTCGACATCGCGACTACTTCTACACACAATCTTTTCCGCGCACGGGAAAGGATTTCAAAACCGGTTGCACACGCAGAAAACTCCGTTTAGCCTTCAGAGGATGAAAAAGTTTTTCTTCCTTCCATTTGTCACACTCTTTGCAGTGAGCTGCGGCAGTTCGCAAACTCCCAACGTTCGCATCGCGAAGAATCCCAAAATTTTTCGTGCTCTAAAACCAGCACAGCAATCTCTCGTCGAAGTTGGTAAAATCCAAAACGGCATGACTCCCGCTGCAGTTTTCCTTGCTTGGGGAAGTCCCGACCGTGAGGCTGAAGGTGAGAAAGATGGCAAACGCTATGAGCAATGGATATACAACAGCCTCTCACCTGTTGTCGTGCAATCGGCCTGGGGCGGCTGGGGTGGACGAAGCTGGGGTCCCGGTTGGGGTGTTCGCCGGGGTGGAATCGCCGGACCCGGTTGGGGCCCTTGGGGATGGAATGGTGGAGTCGGCACCGATGTCGCCTATATTCCCCGCGCTTCTTCCTGGGTGAAGTTCATCAATGGAAAGGTTGAGAGCTGGCAACGGGGGCGTCCGGAATAAGCGCAACCCTTAGAGCTCTCCCCGCTCTTCTTTCTCAAGCTCGATTCGGTCATCGCGATTCCGCGCCTTTACGCGGTTATTCCTCTTGCTCCAGCGCTCGACAATCATTTGTCGCTTCTTGCGTCGAAAGTTGAGTTCCTCGATTTCTTCATCGAGGCGCAGAAACCCCTCGTAGCGGGCCAGGTCCAAATCGCCCGCTTTCACGGCAGTTTCGATAGCGCATCCTTTATCGCCCTGATGCTTACAGTCGCGGTATTTGCACCGCTTCGTCAACTCCTCCACATCCGCAAAACTATCGCGTAGAGTATCCTCGTCTGTCCACATCTGGACTTCGCGTATCCCTGGGTTGTCCACCAACATTCCGCCTGCTTCTAGAACTACCAATTCCCGCGCTACCGTCGTATGTCGCCCCTTGCCCGTAACTTCGTTTACCTCGCCGGTCCACAACCATTCTTCTCCGAGCAATTGATTCACCAGTGTTGATTTCCCCACTCCGCTGGAACCCACCAGGGTGAGAGTAACCCCAGTTTTGAGATACGATTTTAAAACCTCCAAGCCCTCGTGACGTGTCGCACTGGTCACATAAACTTCCGAATCCGGAGCCAATTCCTGGATCTCTTCGCGGGCTTTTTCATTCACCTCCACCTCGAAGAGATCCGACTTATTCACTAATACCACACAACGAGCGCCGCTCTTTTGAATAATCGTAAAATAGCGCTCCATGCGCCGGAGATTGAAATCAGATCCCGCATCAGTCATCACAACTACGATATCGACATTTGCCGCCATCACCTGCTCTTCGCTACTTTTACCGGGAGCTTTTCGCGAAAAACAAGTCTTACGGGGAAAGCGAGCACGAATGATATGCTCATCGTTCTCGCCCGCGCCCAACTCGATGGCCACCCAGTCGCCCACCGCAGGAAGCTCGGCGTCGCAGGAGGCATCGTGCCAAACCTTACCCCCGACCACGCAATCGACTTCCTCGGCATCATCAAGAAGAGCCGAAAAATTAATCTTTGTCTCCCGAATCAACCGGCCAGGCACCCAACTATCCTTCGAGGCCTCATTAAAGGCCTTTTCAAAGTCATCATTCCATCCGAGATCGCGCAGCGTCATCGCCTAGGAGTTCAAACCGGAATCGCCTCGAGAAAAAGTTTCATTTTCCAGTCCTGCAAATCACTGCTATTGGTCCGGGGTGGGATACAGCGATCGTGACTACATGCAACCTGACTATCAATCCGGACCGCCACGCATGCCCGGACCCTTCGAAGGAGCTCCAGTCAGCAAATGGCTCCTCATCATCAATGTCGCTGTTCTATTCTTCCAAATTCTTTTGACCGGTCCGGGTGAAGAATTGCAAGAATCCACATTTTACCGATTTGGCAGCTTTAGCATCCAAGATGGCATCTATGGATTCGAGGTCTGGCGGCTGATCACCTTTCAGTTTCTCCACGCAGGATTGGGACACCTCTTCGCTAATTGCCTTGGGCTCTTCTTCTTTGGTCCGCATATTGAACGCTGGATGAGCAGCCGGGTCTACCTAACCTTCTACCTCCTCTGTGGGGTAGCCGGGGCCCTCTTTTACACTCTACTCTTCTTCCTACCCGGGTTTTTTGACGCCTACACACCGGCCGTCCAAATGGTAGGAGCCTCGGCCGGCCTATTTGGAATTCTAGCTGCATTCTATTTCATCGCACCCGATGCCCGCATCCTCCTCTTTTTTGTCATCCCGCTAAAGATGCGAACCTTCGCGATCGGCTATCTCATCATTGAATCCTTGGCTGTCATTTTTAATTGGCACAATGCCGGAGGAAGCGCCGGTCACCTCGGCGGCGCGATCTTCGGATTCGCCGTCCTCAAGTTACCTCCCCTCAAAGAATTCGTGATTAAACTCTCCCTCGTCGGATCCGGCACAACAAAAAAGGGCATCCGAAAGACCCGCGACGCCACTGTAGTTCGCGAAAGTAAACGCTCTCCTCTAGAACTGACCAAGGAGGTGGACCGGATCCTCGATAAAATCAGCGAAGAGGGTATCCAATCCCTGACCAAGAAGGAAAAGGAGATTCTCGACAAAGCCCGACGCTAATAATGACCGACGACGAAATGATCAATTGCGCCGAGCCCGGCCGCCAAATTAATCGGCTTCGCGCCATCATGCACCGGCTTCGCGCTCCTGGCGGTTGCCCTTGGGACGCCGAACAAACCCACGAATCACTCGTTTCCAACCTCATCGAGGAAACTTACGAAACCGTCGCAGCGATCCGCACCAACGATGAGGAAAACCTTCAAGAAGAACTTGGCGATCTCCTCCTGCAAGTCGTCTTTCATGCCGAACTCGCCGAAGAAGGAAAAAGTTTCAATCTCGATGACATCGCACGTGGAATCAGCGACAAGTTGGTCCGCCGGCACCCCCACGTCTATGGCGATTCCAACGTCGGGGGAACCGATGGCGTCCTCGCCCAATGGGAAGACATCAAGCGCGCCGAAAAAGGCTACGAAGAGAAGCCCTACCTCCACGGGATTGGCAAAGGGCTTCCCGCCCTCTTGAAAGCAGCCAAGCTCCAAAAGAAGGCAAGTAAGGTTGGCTTCGACTGGCCGGACACCAACGGCATCGCCAAAAAGATCGACGAAGAACTCGCCGAAGTCCGAGAGGAACTAGCGAAGCACGAAAAAGGGGCTCCCGCTTCGAGGGAACTCCAAGCCGAAATTGGCGACCTTCTCTTCATCGTCACAAACTTAGCCCGCAAGCTTGAGGTTGACCCCGAAGTAGCACTCGAAGGCACCAACGAGAAATTCCTTCACCGCTTCAAGCAAATCGAAGAAGGCCTTAAAAAGGACCAAATCACCTTGGAAGAAGCGACTCTCGAACAAATGGATGCTTATTGGAACGCGGCGAAGTAGCGTGAATGACACCTCTATAGTTTTACAGTTTTCTAGTCGCACTTTTCACCAGCGCCTCACCCTCTTCGTCATGCTCTATTGGCTGCGTTAGCAAACACTTTCTGCGACTGACGAAGAAAAATCATTGCCCTTCCCGCAGCTCTCCCTTACCTCTCCCTCGTCAGGAGCCGCGGAGTGTGGGCTTGTGGAACCGGTCAGGACGGAAACGTAGCAGCCGCAGCTTGTCCCTCATTGCCGTGGCTTCCTGGCATTTTTCATTTTAAGCCAACCTACTTTACGTTCAGTGGCTTTTTTATTGGCCGGACGCACTCCTCCTTTCCTAAGCTCTCGGCAACATGTCAGCCCACCTCTTTCCCGATGGCTCCGCCCTACCTTCTCCCGGTCTCGGCACTTGGAAAATCCCGGAAGAACTCACTCCAGAAATCGTCCATCAAGCAATTGAGGTCGGATACCGTCACCTCGACTGCGCCGCCGACTACGGCAATGAATCCCTCGTCGGGAAAGGAATCGCCTCCGCCATCAAAGCCGGACTGTGCACCCGTAACGAACTTTGGGTCACCGGCAAACTCTGGAACACTTATCACGAGCCCCAACATGTTCGCTCCGCTTGCGAAAAAACCCTCAACGATCTGGGGCTTGAACAACTCGACCTCTTCCTCATCCACTTCCCCATCGCGCTCGAATTCGTTCCCTTCGACAAAATGTATCCTCCCGGCTGGACCGCCGGAGGCGAAGCCATGAAGCCTGTATCCGTGCCCTACTCCGACACGTGGCGTGCCATGGAAGAACTCATCGACTCCGGCCTCACCAAACGGATAGGAGTTTCCAATATTGGAACCACCATGCTTCGCGAGGTTCTTGCTTATGCCCGCATCAAGCCAGCCGTCCTCCAAGTCGAAATGCACCCCTACCTGTGCCAGGAAAACCTCCTCCGTTTCTGTCAGGAACAGGACGTCGCCGTCACCGCCTTCTCGCCCTTCGGAGCAGACTCCTATCTCCCCCTCGGCATGGCCGAGGAAAACGAGCGTATCCTTTCCCACTCGGTCCTCGAAAAAATCGCAAAGATTCACCGCAAATCAACCGCCCAAGTTGCCCTTCGCTGGGCCATGCAACGCGGCACCATTCCCATTCCCAAAACACAATCACCAGATCACTTACGCGAAAATTTCGAAGTCTTCGAATTCACCCTCACTCCCGAAGAAATGAGCGAGCTCTCTGCTCTCAATCTACACAAACGATTCAACGACCCCGCGGTCTTCGGAGAACAAGCCTTCAACACTTTCTTCCCAATCTTTGACTAAATGAAATCACTCACAGGAAAAACAGCCCTCGTCACCGGAGGTGGCAGCGGAGTTGGGCTAGGCACGGCACAGGCCCTCGCCGAAGCTGGGGCTACCGTGACCATCTGCGGACGCAATCTTGAAAAGCTCGAGGCCGTCGCCGGAGATCAACTCACCGCCCGCAAGTGCGACATCTCAAAACGCGGAGAAGTCGACGCTCTCATCGCTGACCTTGGCACGCCTGATATCCTCGTCAACTCGGCCGGAGTGAACATTGTGAAGCGCAAGGTCAGCGAGATTGATCCTGCGGACTTTGATAAACTACTCGCTATCAACTGCACTGGCTTTTTTAACCTCGTTCACGCTGTACTTCCCGCTATGCGAGATCGGCAAGATGGACTCATTTTTAACATCTCCTCGATCGCCGGAAAACGCGCTTACCCGCTTGCCGGCATGGCCTATGCGACTTCCAAGTTTGGCGTCTCTGGCATGGCTTCTGCCATCAACGCCGAGGAAGCTGAAAATGGCATTCGCATCACCAGCATCTTCCCCGGTGAGATTAACACGCCCATCCTAGACGAACGCCCAGTCAAAGTCCCGGACGAACAAAAAGCCCGTATGGTTCACCCCGAAGATATCGCCTCCCTTATTGTCGCCATCGCTCAGCTTCCCCAACACGTCGTCGTCCCCGAATTGATCATTAAACCCACCTACCAGGAATTTATCTAAGAGGTCAGCTAGAATAGCCACAGACAACAAAGATCCTGCAAGCTTGGCCCCAATTGCTGCGGACACTATTATAGATTCTAGGCTATCAGAGATCTACCTGTTCCCACTCTACCGGGCCTCCAAAGCCTGGCACGAAGTATCCTCGAAAAGCCTGAACCTGACCATCTACCTTGATCACATAAATAGCCTGAAGATCGCCCTTGGAATCCCCAGCCTCAAGAAAGCTTGCCGCAGCGATAGCATTAGGCGGGATGCCTTTTTGCGAAAACTGCCTCTTGGTGATCATGGTGAAGTTACGAATATTTTCTTGGATCGGATACGGCTCCCCACCTGCCCGCACGTAAAGCCCCATTCCCGCACCTGGCTGCCAGGGCGTTATGAACTGTACATCCAGAGGGGACGAACGAGCGAGTTCATCCTCTGCCTGCTGAGTGCAGGATTGCAGGAAGGAGAGACCGCAAATTAAGACGAGGAGGTGGTTCATAAAAATGGATAGAGGTGTAAGGGTGCGCCCAATCTCGTAGTTTATCCAATCAAAACGCCCACAAAAAACGGCGAAGTAGAGAAACCACTTCACCGTTTGTCGGAATCGAAAGATTTTTAATTCAGGGGAGCCAACTGGATACTCACCCGGCGGTTGGCCTGCCGACCTCCCGCGGTATTATTGTTAGCAATTGGCTGATCCATACCACGTCCACTAACTTGAAATCTTTGCGGCGCAACTGCTTGGGTCTGCAAGAACTGAGCCACACTGTTGGCGCGGGCTTCGGAAAGTCGGTAATTATAATCGCGCGCGCCCACGTTATCGGTGTGCCCGGTGATAGCGACCATGGTCCTATTGTATTTATTCAAAACCTTAGCAACCGAGGTCAGAGTCGGATAAAACTGGCCAACAATACCCGAGCTTCCTGTCGAGAAAGTGATATCCCCCGGCATCACCAAGGTGATCTGGTTTCCATTACGACTAATCCCAACGCCGGCCCCTTCGAGTTCGCGACGAAGCTCGGATTCCTGCTGATCCATGTAAGCTCCAATTCCAGCACCAGCAAGAGCACCAACGCCGGCACCAAGTAAAGCCCGTTGCTTTCTTTCCGCATTACTACCTCCAGACAAGGCTCCAATCCCAGCGCCAAACAATCCGCCGAAAATTGCGCCAGTTGTTGCTTTCGCTTGCTGGGATTCACCGGTGTATGGATTTGCCGTTTGACAAGAAGTCAGGGTCAAACTGCCAACTACAAAATATGCGACAACATTTTTAGTGATGATCATGCTAAAAACGATACCTCGGAAAATTAGTTAATCCACCCTAAATAACAGTTCGCCAGATCGGCAGCGCTTCAATATCGTTAGGAAGCTATGCCAAACGCTTTACCCAATCCCCCCGGAGACGTCTTTGTCCTCAACGAATTAATTTTGTCCAAAGGGAAATCCGCTTCCAGAAAAAGCTCCCGCCTTCGCATGATCCAACCCGTGCAGCGCGCGCAAACGGCTAAGGTCCAACGCCTCCTTAATTTTCTTCAACCCGGAACTTATATTCGCCCGCACTGTCATCCTTTGGAACAGGCCACCGAGTCAGTATTCCTTCTCAGTGGTCATCTGGAGGTTCTCATCTTCAATCCGCAAGGATCAATTCACACTCGGCATCATCTGACCACCACATCACCCCTCATCGATATCGAACCAGGAGTTTGGCACGGCATGATCGTCCATGAACCGGACACCGTAATCTTTGAAGTCAAAAAAGGCCCCTACAATCCAGAGACAGACAAGGAATTCGCCTCATGGTCTCCCGAAGAAAACTCTCCCGAGGTAAAAGAATTCCTCGCCCGCCTCAACGAGGATTAATCAGTAAGGAAGATGTTTCCGGCGATTGGCTAGCCAGATACATTGATAAGGCGCTAGCACAAGCTCACCCTCTTCATCTTCTAAAAGATCTCCCGAAATTAAATCCAACCACTCTTCGGTCGAAATCAAATTTATGGCTGCTACCGGAATCCGTTGTTCCTCATCTGAAACATTGTTGAGACAAAATATATTGCTTCGTCGGTCAACCGATTGACGCCAGAAAGAAAAGACCTGATCTCCCATGTGGAGAGTAAACTGAGTTGCGTTTGGATGAAAAGCAGCCTGCTCCCTTCGCAAATCAATTC
>JAQWSX010000171.1 GCA_029242935.1 Akkermansiaceae bacterium | reverse complement strand
TTTAACGCCGTCACCGGCCGCACCAAACTAGAGAATTTCCGCGTCCTCATTCCCGCTCCCACGCAAATCAAGCGCACACTCATCAGCCTTATCGAAGAAGAAACGTCGCGCGCCCTCGAAGGCGAAGAAGCCCGCATCCTGGCCAAAATGAATTCCCTGCAAGACAAGGAAATGATTGATGCTCTATATGCCGCATCCAAAGCCGGAGTCGAAATCAAGCTCAACATCCGGGGCATTTGTTGCCTCAAACCCGGCGAACGAAAAGAAGCAAGGAACATCAAGATCGTCTCCATCGTCGACCAACAACTCGAGCACATGCGCATCTTCCACTTCCATCAAGGTGGCGATAATGAAGTCTATATTTCATCGGCCGACTGGATGACGCGTAACCTTGAAAAGCGCGTCGAACTCATGACTCCTATCGTGGATCGGGCCTCTAAAAAACTGCTCATTGGCATCCTCAAGAGTTGCTTCCGCGACAATCAAAATAGCTACCTTATCCAGCCCGACGGAACCTCAAAACGCATCGAACGCGAAAAAGGCGAAGGCCGCTTCCGCATGCAAGACCATCTGACCCAGTTATTCGCTAGACAAGCTGCCGCTGCTCAACAAGCCCGCTCCAGCTCTCTCGAACCGCACCTGCCTAAAGACTAAAATCGTCAATAGCTGAATTTTCAGCTCCATTCTCCCTCAACCTTAACCGCGGTAATCTCACCCGTGCTGTTGGCAAATCCGCGCTTCGAAGAGTGGGTCTGAGCTAGCCAGGATCAGGAGAAGGCCTGCTTGATGACCTTCCCGCGATCGCCCACGAAGTAGGGGCGGCCGCCACCGGGGTGAACGCGCTTGTCGATGGGCAGGCCGAGGCCGTAGGCGATGGTGGTATGAAGATCCTTTGGTCCGTATCCTTCGCTCTTAATGTTGCTGGCGCGTTCGTCGGTTTCGCCGATATACTGTCCCCCATTGACCCCGCCACCGGCGAGCATGATGGAGAAGGCTTTCGGGAAATGATCGCGCCCTCCGCGTTGGTTGATCTTCGGGGTGCGTCCGAACTCGGTGGTGAGAACGACCATCGTTTCCTCGAGGAGCCCGCGATTGCTGAGATCCTGAAGCAGGGCCGCGACGGGTCCGTCCATTTCGCCGGCGCGGTTGGAACCGGCGTTGTAGTTTCCGTGCTGACCATCCCAGCCGCCAAGCTGGACTTCGACGTAGCGGACGTTGTTTTCGACGAGACGACGGGCAAGAAGTAAGCCACGCCCAAAGCGGGAATTGCCATAGAGGCTCCGCATTTCGGCGGGTTCTTTGTTGATGTCGAAGAGCTCGGTGGTCTTGTCGTCGAAGAGCTTGACTGTTTCCTCGTAAAAATCCGCGTAAGCGCGGACATCCTCGTGAGGGAAGCCCTCTTCAAAGGTCTCGCTGAAAGCCTTGGCGTATTTCATGCGACGTTCGAAGCGCTTCTTGTCGATCTTGGGAACAAGATCTTTGAGACCACGGCTGGGGTCGCCGATGGGAAGCGGGCTGTGATCGGGACGGAAAAATCCGGGCCCGGGATTGCCGCCGCCGATGACGATGCTGTCGGGGATGAGCTTGTTGCGGCGCCCGAGGAAATACTGGGCCCAAGATCCCATCTGCGGGTGATTGATTCCCGGCTGACGGCTGAAGCCGGTATGCATGAGGTAGTTGCCGCCGGCATGGTCGCCAGTCTTGGTGGTCATAGAACGGACCACTGCAAACTTATCAGCCTGCTTGGCCATCTGAGGGAGATGGCTGGAGATCTGGAGTCCGTTTGCATTCGTTGAGATCGGCGAAGATCCGCCGGCAATCTCGCTGGGAATTTTCGGGTCAAAGGTATCCACGTGCGGCATCCCGCCCGACATGTAGAGGAAGATGACGTTTTTGGCAGTGGCGTGGGAGGCAGGCTTGATGATTTCACTCTCTTCTCCGAAAGCGAGGTCGGGGAGAATAGTCACCCCGAGGGCGGCAGCGGCGGTTCCGGTGAGGAAACCCCGGCGGTCAAGGTCGTCGAATTTGCGAAACGTGTCTTTCATGGCTGGTGAGGTGGAGTTGGGTAATTACTTGACGAAGAGAAATTCGGGAGTGTTGAGGAGGGCCCAGATGAGGTCGGCAAAAACCTCCTCGCCTCCGGAGCTCAGCTCCTTGTCGATGAGGTGGTGCTCGTTGCCGATCGCACGGCGGCTAAGAATGCTCATGAAGACGACATTGGCCTTCTCGAAGTTCGAGCGAAGGTTCTTCATATCGAGGAAAATCTTGGAACCCGGTTGGGTGAGGATCTCCGTAGTGTATCCGTTCATGAGCTCCATCACCTGGGGCACCGATCCCTCCAGCGAGCTGGCACGGATCACGAAGGTGCGCTGAGATTGGCCAAACTGGCTGAGGAAGTGGGCCGGGTCGGAGGGTTGAGGAAGCTCGGAAGCGCGGGCCAGGAGAATCTTCTTTTTCTTGGCCACGTTCATGAGCTCCATCATCGCGGCCTCGTCGGACGCGCCACCTTTTTTGAACGGAGGTTTTGTGAGGTTGGTGCCGAAAGCTCCCGTCTTTTTTGGAGTCAGTTTGGCATTAAGAATGGAGGTGCCCTCTTCGTTCACGAGAAGGTGCTCGGGGCGAAACTTGTTGTACTTCTCAATGCGGGTGAGGAATTCCTCGACCGACGAGGAGCTCTGTCCAGCCAGATCAATGAGCTCGTTGAATTCCCCACCGGACTCAAGCTGGAACTGGTTGGGGTCCCCGAGCATGAGGGTCATCATGGAATCCCAAACCTGCTCGGCGGTCATACGGCGCAAAATCGGTCCCGGGAAATAATAGGGCTCGGCTTCCGAAGATTTGGTGCGACTGGCGAGGCGGTTGTAAGCCTTGGTATTGACGATGACCCAGGAAAAGGCCTTGAGATCGAAGTCCAGCACGAGCATTTCCTCCGCGAGGACCTTGAGGAGTTCTGGATTGTAGGCTTTGCGCGGATCGATGTTGTAAAGGGGTTCGGAAACTCCGCGGCCCATGTATTTAGCCCACATCCGGTTGGCGATATTCATCGCGAAGCGCTTGTTGTTGCGAGAGGTTAACCAGGCCGCAAGACGCTCGCGGGAGGTGAGGGCGGCAACCGCGGCCCCTTGTTCCTTTCCAAAAAGAACCCGCGGAGGGACCACTTCATTCGGCACCGCATCGTCATACTCGTAGGTGGCCGGAAGACGCATGGGACGATCCGAGACAGCACGGACCATAAACTCGCCAGCGCGGTTGATGTCCCGCAGAGGACGATCGTAGCGACCAACCAAATTACGGAGCTTTTCCTTATCTTCCGCGTTCTTGGGATCGAGGCCGTTCTTTTGAGCGAGATGCTGTTCGATCTGCTTGCGATTTGGGATTGCCTTGTTTTTAGGCTTGGGTCCCTTGGTGTCCAGATCAGAGAGGTAAGCTGAAAGCTCGTAGTATTCGTATTGCGTCCAGTTGCTGAAGGGATCGTCGTGGCATTGCGCACAGGTGATGTCGGTGCCCAAGAAAACCTTTCCCATGAAGGCGACATGATCGAGCTTCATGTCCTTGTCACGAAAGTGATAACCCACCGCGGGGTTGTCCCAGATATGGCCTTCGGCGGTGATCAATTCACGCACCAATTCATCGTAGGGCCGGTTGGTCTGGATCTGCTCTTTCAGCCAGAAAATAAAGGCATCGTTGCGCAAGACCGTGCCGGGGAAGCGCGACTGGATTCGCAATTGCTCCGCAAAATAATTATAGTTGTGGCTGGTGTTGTCGACGGAGTTGAGGAGCCTGGTGATCAGCTCCTGACGCTTCATGGGCTTGCGCGAGGTGAGAAAATCTCTCGCCTCTTGGTAACTGGGAATCCGGCCGGCAAGATCAAGATAGATCCGGCGGAGAAACATGTGGTCGTTCAGGCCTTCATTATATTGGAGTTTTTTCTCCTTCAAACCCTTCTCGACGGCGGCATCAATCCGCTTCGCCGCGAGGGCAACCAGCTCGGCCTTGGCGGCAAAGCTGCGCTTAAGGACAGATTCCTGATCCACTTTTGAAAGCGCCTTCAGTGGCATTTCGACCGTCTTTCCATCTTCAAGACGAAGGGTCACCTTGCCGGCCTTCAGCCCCATGAAGTCGGCCTCAATCGGGTTGCCGGTTGAGTCCACCCAAGTGCGGCCTTCAGCGAAATCGGAAAGCAAAACGGCTACGAGTCCCACGACTACCGAAACCCTGTGTCTCCACCTCAAAGAATGGGGCAACGAAAGAGAACGCGCAGATCGCTGGTTCGAATGCTTAGGAGATTTGGAACGAAAACAAAACATATTTGGACAAGAATAAACCTTTCGAGTCAAAGTAGCATAGCAAGCTCTGACGCCTTGCCAAATTTTTTCTGAGTGGGCCAAAAGAAAAGTTTCGCCGAGAAACCAACCCACCCGCTCCGTGAAAGAGAAAAGACCGCATAAAACAGTGAAAGGCCTAAAAGCTTCGAGAATCTTCCGATCCGCCTGAATGTCTTCAATAATTCTCACGGCTAGGCCTTTACCGCCTCAATCTCACCGGAGCTATCTGCAAAACGTTTCGTTTTCACGCCCATCATACGGGCCTGGGTCAGCCACAAGTTCGCGAGCGGTGTTCCTTCCGGCATGTTGATGTGTTGCCCGGTTTTCACTTGATTACCACCACCCGCCATAATGATCGGCAGATCATTGTATTGATGGGTCGAACCATCACCAAGGCCCGAGCCATAGGTGAAGAGCGTGTTATCCAGCAAGGTGGTACCGTCGGCCTCCACGACTCCCTCCATCTTCTCGAGCAAGTAAACGTACTGCTCCATGTGGAAGCGGTCCACTTTCAGAAGTTGCTCGATCATCTTTGTCTGGTTATGCGACATCCCGTGGTGGCTCATTGGCTTGTCAAAAAGCCCATCGAAAAGATAGGGTGTATCCCAACGCTCTGGCCCCACCATAAATGTTGCCACATTGGTCAGCCCTGATTGCAACGCCACCACCATCAAATCACCCATCAATCGGATATACTCACCCCTCGGGAGATAGGCCTCCGCAGGCTCGTCAAAGGAAACCTTGGCCAACTCGCCTTTCATCGACTCCAAGCGATCCATCTGCCTTTCGATCGACCGAATGGAATCAAAATACTCGGCAAACTTCTGTCCGTCGGCGTATCCTAGATCTTTTTTCATCGACCGGGCATCTTCTAAAACCAAATCAGTTACGTCCCGGTAGCGATCAATTTCCTTGGTCGAAAACAAGCGACGATACATCTTTCTCGGGTCGCGAACCGATGGAGCCAAATGCCCCGTGCCATACCACGAAATATTGTCGAAGTAGATCGATTCCTTATTGTCCTTATGGCTGTTACAGCTGAACTCCAACGTCGAAAATGGTGTTTCTTTCCCGGCCACATCTGCCACCAAATGATCCAGTGTTCGATCAAGCGGCCAAGCTGTTCCTTTAATTGTGTAAGGAGGAGCACTACTCAGATAGCAGGACGCACACTGCGCGTGCACATCGGTTCCTTGTTGGAAGGTCCGATCCATTCCCGTGATCAGATTGATTTTATTCTTCAGTCCCGAGAGCGGAGCCATCGTGGGAGTCAACTGATCCAAACTCCTGACGCTGAAATTCGGGTCCTGTTTGTCGAGGGAACGTCTGAGACTCCCCAAATTTCCTCTAGGAATGGTTGCATCTGCCTCCCCTGGGAAGAACCCCCGCCTCACCACCCCGATCGGCACATAAAAGTGAGCCATCCGCTTGGCCACTCCCCTAGCTAAAGTCTTCGCCCCATAACTTTCCATCCATGGCAAAGCCAGCGCAGCTCCACCCAATCCTCGTAAAAATTTTCGTCGTGTCGTCATCGTATCACATTCTACTCCTTAACTTGGTTTGTCTTGGCTAGGAAAGGTTTGCTGAAAACCACCTCCCGTAAAATCGCCTTCATCCGATATCCCTTAGCGGCAGATTTTTTAACAATCTCATCAAGCGTAATCTGATCAGCCGGGCCCAATTTTCGCCCCAATGAAAAGGCCAATAAGTGCCCCGCCAATCCCCGCACAAATCGCTCCTTCTCGACAAGGATAGCATCCTTAAACTCAACCACGTTGGTGAATTTATGCTTTCGAAAAAGCACGCCTTCCATATCAACCTTGCGATCATTCTCATACTTTTCACGCCACTTGCCAATCGCATTGAAATTCTCCAGCGCAAACCCAAGCGGATCAATCTGTTCGTGGCATCCACGACAATCAGACCGCTCTCGGTGCATCGACAACCTCTCACGCAGGGTCAGATGCTCTTCGCCCTCCTTCGGCTTCTCGCCAAGAGTTGGCACATCCGCCGGTGGGGGCTCAGGTGGGTTATTAAAAATCACTCCCGCCAACCAAGCACCACGGGTAATTGGTTGAGTTCGCTCAGGCCCAGAGGTCATGGTCATCACCGCGGCATTCGTGATAACTCCGCCTATGCGTCGATCCTCCACCGGCACGCGATGAAAATCGAGCACGACCACCTGCCCACGTCGTTTCTGAGCCGGATTCCCCAGCTTTCCATAAGACTCTTCCAAATGACCTGAACGATAAGTGAAACTAGAATCAATAAATTCTGTCACTGGAAGATTTTCAATGAGGACGGTCTCAAAGAGCAGCAGAGGCTCCATCATCATGTGCATACTATCACGATAAGCCAAAAAGTAGAACTCGGGAAATTTCTCGGGATCCGGAACCGACGAAATGATTCGATCCAACTGCAACCACTGAGCCGGAAAGCTATCGCAAAAGCGTTTTAACTTCGGATCCTTAAGCATCCGGCTGAACTGCTTTTGGACACCTTCTTCTTTTAACAACTCACCCGACTCAGCCGCTTTTAAAAGCTCCTCGTCCGGTAGACTCCCCCAGAGAAAAAACGACAAACGGGAGGCCAACTCAAATCCATCACCATCACTTCCGGAGTCATCATAGAGATAAAGGAACCTTGGTGAGGAAATGATGGCCGCAGCTACCAACTTCATTGCTTCTGAAAATTCAACTCCTCGAGCAAGTTGAACGTCAACGAAGCCCACATAGCGCTCCACCACTTCACTCTTAACCCGGCCCCGGAAAGCTCTTCGCAAAAATTTCTGTAGCCGCTCACGCACTACCACTTTCATCTCCCTCTTGTCACGAGAATCGAGTATGAAAAACTCTTTCCAAATCCCTACCCGCCGCGGGCCAAAATCCTGACTCCCTGTGATTGACTGCCCCAGCTTCAGGAACGATTCCATCAGCAGGGGTGACATGGAAAGGTGGTCAGCCTGGGTGTCAAAGCCATGCTCCGCCCTGAGATCCTGTGGAAAAGCGGCGACACCCGCTAACCTAGGCTCGATCAACTGAGACTTCCCAAGCGGACGACTCCCCACCTTAACTAAATGGTCCATCTTTCCGGAAGCTGGTTTGAAATATCCCCCGTGATCGCGGATCATTCTCTCTGGGAGACTATAAACCGTGCATTTTAGTCCAAAGAGATCCTGCACGGCATTGTGATACTGGAAACGATTCATCC
>JAQWSX010000170.1 GCA_029242935.1 Akkermansiaceae bacterium | reverse complement strand
TCGGGGTGTGGAAAATCTACCTTAGGGAAATCAGTGGTGCGTCTTTTAAGCCCCACGAGTGGGAAGGTTTTTTTTAAGGGCCACGATATTACCCACATGAGGCAGGGGGCGATCCGGCCGCTGCGTCAGGATTTTCAAATGGTGTTCCAAGATCCGGCAGAATCTCTTGATGCTCGGATGGCGGTGGGCGAATTGGTTGCTGAGCCTCTTGTGATCCAAAAAATGGGTGGTCGCGTAACGATTCAGAAAAGGGTGGCGGAACTTTTGAATCGTGTTGGCTTGCCTGAAAATGCAGCAGGCAAATTTCCCTTTGAGTTTTCTGGCGGTCAGCGGCAGCGGATTGGCATTGCTCGGGCCTTGGCGCTCAATCCAGATCTCCTTGTTCTCGATGAACCGGTTTCCGCTCTTGATGTCTCTGTTCAGTCTCAGGTGATGAATCTCTTGCTCGAACTGCAACGGGACTTCGAGATGTCCTACCTTTTCATCGCCCACGATTTGGCAGTAGTTAAACACATGAGCGATCGGATTGCGGTCATGTATCTTGGTAAGATCGTGGAGTTGGCTCCTGCTGATGAAATTTATAACAATCCCCGGCATGCCTACACGAAAGCCCTCTTGTCGGCTATTCCTACTCCTGACCCCACAGCTGAGCGGGAGCGGGTTGTGTTAGACGGCGATGTTCCTAGTCCAATTGATCCCCCTAAAGGTTGCGCCTTTGGTCACCGAGTGAACCATGCTCGATACTCCGAAAGTGTAGGGCGAGAATTACCATTTGTCGAAATTGCGCCAAATCATTGGGTGCAAAAGTGTCCTTGCTGCGTCGACTAGATCAGTTCGTCGATACAAAATCGTGACCATGTTTCGAGGGAGCCGTGTAGCTTGCCTGTGAGGTCCTCAGAAGATTGAAAAGCTAGGTTGGCGAGGGCGTCTTCCGCCGATGTCACGTCTTCCGATTCGAGATCGAAGATATGGACGACACCTAGATGAACTTTGCCGACGTCATTGCTATCGTCATTTAGGAGCCCGACGATCCTGTTTTGGTGACCACCTGTGATATTGAGTTCCTCGTCGATTTCGCGCTCCACACCCGCTAGGTAGGTCGCTTTCCCAAGTGGGTCGGCTCTTTCGTCGACTGGGTTAATATGGCCGCCGACACCAACGGATCCTTGGGCGTGGAGACGGGTTTCTCCGCCGCTTTTACCCCGGGTGTAATGGAGATATTTTCCGTTGTGGTGGAATAAGGCGTAAGGAATGATTTGTTTGAAGGATGGGTCATCTTCGGCTTTGCCACGATCCATGAAGAAGTTGTTTGCTGGATCAAGAATGGCTTCAAGGTATCCGGCGATATCAGTTTTGATTCCTTGAAAAGATCCCAATTCGTCAAAGAGTTGACGTGAGATGACCAAAATTTCCTCTCCTTGATAATCGCGCATAGTCGGAGTTTGGCAGGCGGATTTGTTAGTGTCGATTCTTTGCACGAAATCGAAAAGAAAATCATCTTCTGATGGTTCTTGATCGCTGGGATTGATTGCTTAAGTTAGGAGGATCATGAGCTGTAGATTGCATTCCCTGATTAAATCATTCGCTTTGGTTACTTATTGCTTCTTTTTTGTTGGCTGCCTTGAAGAGGAGGTGAAAATGGATCTCGAGGAAGTGAAGGGTAAACTCGATGGTGTTGAGTTTGATAAGAAGTCGACCAGCAAGTTTATCGATGCGGCCAAGGCTAAGCTTGCTGAGCTCAAGATCGCGGAGGGGGATCTGGAGAAGGCTGGAGAAATTAATGAAGCCATTTCTAAAGTTACACAGACCTTAGAGAAAGTGACGGCGTCGATTGATGAGGTCAAAGCATCCTTGGAGGAGAGCGAATTAGGATTTGAAGACTATCAGGCGAAGTATCGGACAAAGGTGCGGAAAGAAGTTGTTGGGAAGAATCTGGATCTTTCGGCGACCAAGGGAGAAGGTTTCAAGGAAGTTAGGGTTTTGTCGGTAAATCCGGTTGAGATCCGCATCTATCAGAGCTCAGGGCCCCAATCGGTTCCTGTCAGCGAGATCCCGAAAGAAATTAGGGAGATGCTGCAAATGAGTGAAGAGGAAGCCGAGGCTCATCGTGCTAAACTGAGGGATAATGCAAAAGTAAGAGAGGAGCGCTACAAAGAGTGGAAAGAAGGCCTAGCGGATCGCAAGAGCGAAGCTGCTCAGGAAGCTATCGCGAAGCGTTTAAAAGACATCCAGGTCGAAGTTGAATCTATCGAGAACGCGATGAATTTGCGCCTTCTAAAGATTCAACATCTCAAGTCCCGATCATCACAGTGGCAACGTGACTACTCCCTTGCGCGTAGTGATAAACGACGAGAACAAGCCTTGGGGAATTCCCAAATGTACCGGGATAAGGCCCAAAGGTTGAACGATCTTAACGCGGATGGTCATTTGGTGATCGCTCGCTTGAGATCCGAGGAGGAGGATCTTAAGAAGATGCAGAAACCGGGCGGCTAGGACGCTGGTTTTTCACAAATTCAGAAACTTTCGAGAGGTCGCCAGTGGCTGCCCAGACGTGTCGTAGAAAGTCAGCGGGATTAATTTCTCCGTTTTCACGAAGGAATTTTCGGTCCCCACCACATCCAAACATCATGTCGGGATCGAGTTCGCCGCGCAGCTTGGCTTCAGCTTTGGCGATAATTCGTGGGAGGTAAGCCAGTCCTTCAAATTCTTCGCCGAATGAGGGAACATCATCGCGGGAGATTTTCTTGGGGCTCGTTTTTCCGCTTTGAACGGTAAGAAAGTAGTCTCGCCGGACTGCGGCTACAAGCAGGGCTGTCGATTTAGCTGGGAGTCCTTCATCAGCGAGGTCCTCGACAAAATCAAAGAGTTCGCGGGGTTTGTAGCCAATGCTGGAAAGGAAGTTGTGATCCTCCAGAGTATAGTAGCTCATGAAGTCCGAATTGCCGCTCTGATAGTCGGAGAGGCAGCGATTAAAGAGTTCGTTGAATTTTTCGTCCCAAGTCATGGTGGGAGTTTTACAAGGAAGGCTGACTTGTCAATTGGCCAAGGGGAAAGAGTGGGTTGAGTTTGACTTGATCGGTCTATCGGGCACTCTCCGAGACATGATTAAAA
>JAQWSX010000168.1 GCA_029242935.1 Akkermansiaceae bacterium | reverse complement strand
TCAAATTCGCCATAGATTCTTCGAGCTTCGTTCCTTCGGTCTCGCGACTTATACCATTGCGCCATCGTTCCACGAAGACTGTCATTCATACCAAAACGCTCTCCAATCTCACGATAGATTTTCATAGTTTCGCTATGACGGCCGAGAGTTGTGTTCAAGTCTGCTGCCTGATAGAAAAATTGTGATGCTAACTCAGTGCGGACAGTTGCCTCGTTTCTAAGTGTCATGATTAATTGATCTCCCAGCTTTAATGCTGCCATTCTTGTTTTTTGATCTCCAAGGAGATGCTTCATTGTTCTGACCGAAAGGCTGTAAACTTGTTCGAAAAGCTTGGTTCCGGAGTAAGTGGTGGCGAGGGCTTTTTTACCTTGGTCGAGGTTTTGAGCAAAGCAGTGTAATTCTGCAAGTTCGTGACATGCTTTGACGCAAGCGTCTCTCGATTTTTCGGTTCGTTCTACAGCGAAAGTGAGTTCACTCAGAAGAGTGAGGCGCTCCTCCATGTTCTCATGTAGGCGCGCATAATGGAGGAGATCTTGCAGTGCGCGCATTGCAAGTTCATGGCCAGGGTATTCCTTAATGAGAAAGCGAAATGATTTTTGAGCATCCTTGACTTCGCCCATCGTGCGGTAGGCGTCTCCCATGCAATAGGACGCGGTTGTGGCCTCGAGGGACTCGGGCCAATAGTCGATGACGGATTGGAAGCCCTCGCGCAAAGCGGTCTTAGGCTTTTTAAGCTTCATCATGGTGTGACTCCACATCAGCTGCGCGTAGGGAGCACCAGCGCTTTTTTCATAAAGGGTTAAGAATTTTTCATACTCGGCGAGGGCGATCTTAAAACTCCCTTTAAGAAAGTGCTTCTCGGCAATTTTGATTTGATAACGCTCGACCTCCCGCATCTTCTCGAAGGTTTTAACGTCAATTTGTTGGAGAGTCGAAAGAGCTGCCGTCGCGAATGAACCGAGGGCGAGAATAAGAGATAGGATAAAGGCAGACATGATTATTTCTTGGTTCGTTCAAGCCACTTGTTATATTCGGTGTGGGCGTAGTAGAGAATGTTGACTCCAAGCTGATAGCTCGACTCCCAGACTTCACGTTTGACTCCGGAATGACCGTCGGCCCAAGCGTCGCCAATGTCGCCGGGGTGATAATAGGCGACAAGTCGTCCGTCAACAACCCAGCCGAGAGCATTGGAACGTCCGTGCGGAGCGACGATGGGGAGGCGTGGGAGTGAATAGGGAATTCGATGGATCGGGTGGTCGAGATAGACATCGATAGTTTCGACACGCGGAAGAACCCTTTTCATCATGGAAACAAATTGCCCTTCCCACCCGGAGCTCCCTCCATTGTCACCAAAGAGCATGCCGTGGTGCTCGAGCAGATAGCGACGCATGGTTTTAATCTCCATGTCGCTGAGGCTGATTCCTTCTTGCCCGGTCATGTAGACCATGGGAGGGCTTTTTCGTTTGGGAAAACTTTTGAGACGGCCAATTTCCATCGGTTCGGGCCGGTCGCTAACCGGATGACCGGTGCGGACCCCATATTCGGTCAGTAGATTTAGGTCGGAACCTCGATCCATATCTTGTTCCCAGTCGCCACCATTATATTTGAGGCGAATGAAGCGGACTTTTCCCCGAGCGGTGCCTGATGAAAACCCCGCACTATCTCCTTTACCCTGTCCAATTTCATAAAGGTGTTCCGTGACTTCTAGGACTTCAAGTTTGACATCATCAATGGGAGGAGGATTAAAAAGGACGCTGCTGTAGGGATTGATGACAAACTTTTTATTGATCACCTTTTGGATTTTGACAACTTGTTTGAGCTGAGCGTTGTCTCCACCTCCGAGGGGAGATTCGTAAATACTACAGCCTGATAGTCTTGTTAAAATGAACGCTGCAATACTGAAGAGTATCGTGTAGCTGACGAGAGTAAGGAGGGATTGGCGGAGCTTGTGATTCTTCTTCCCGAAGTACCAGGCGGAAAGTTTACGAGGGTCCCAGGAATAGTTTGAGTTGGAATTGGTGGTGATGCGTTTTGTTTCGTGATCGATTCCCCAAGCAGTCCATCCGAGTCCAAGGAAGAAGGCTCCGACTGTTCCGATCTGTGAAATGGTGCTCGAGAGCGCGTAGGAAAAGTTGAGAAGAGGTAGATAAACAGCGAGCTGCCAGGCCGGAAGGTAGAAGGCACTTAGGATACCCCGTTTAATGATGAGGGAAGACTTGCGGTGCCGGCGGACCCAAAAGAAGCAGACTGGAAGAGCTGACAGGAAACCGATTGCGGTGAGCCAACGATTTAGCCAAAACCAAGTATGCGCGTCGATCCAGAGAAGGCACCAGAACGTGGCGTAAATCCCTGTCAACGAGATTGGGCTGCGAAGGCGGCGGGGGAGCCGGTTGCAGAGATCTTTAATCTTTTGTTGAGGGAGCATTGCGGGCGCCTCACAATGGAGACTGTTGATTAGAGCTTTCTCACTCTAGGTCTTTGAGAAAGCTTGCCCCATCGTCCTCGAGTGGGTTGACATTTGCTGGGGCGGTTTTCTTTTCATTCACTCCAAGCGGGGCGAGAGGTTCGTCGTCTTTTGGCTTGGTAGGAGAAGGTGTGGCTTCTTGGGGGCTAGGAGCGGGGCCGGCTGGGATTGTAACGATAGGCGGCACCGGATCAGAAGTTTCTTTATCTCCAAGAAAATAGGGAATGGCGGTTAGGGCAAAGATGGCAACGATTACCAAAACGACTGAAAGAATGGTGGCCCGAATGAGCTGGCTCGACGCAACAATTCCCAGCATCTCCTGTGGGCTCTTTCCTTTCAGTTCGCGAAGAAACAGCTTTAGCTCCTCGACGGTGGCGCTTGAGTTGGTCTTGAGCTCACGTAGGTCTGCCTTGGTGCTAGCCATGGAAGTGCGAGAGTCACCAGAGTTTTTTGATTGGCCTTTCATTGAGATGATGCGGGTTGTTCGGGTTCAAGGATGTGAACGAGATCGCCACCGGCTTCACTGATGGCTGCGATGATTGGTTCAAAGTGGATCGCTTTGGCCTCTTTGTGAACTTTGAGAAAGACATAGCGTTTTCCCGATGGGGTATCACCGAGGATCTGAGAAAGGGCTGCTGTAAGCGCGTCGGTGGAGATTTCCTTTCCGTCTAGGTAGTTTTTGAATCCTGTATCAATCGTGACGCTTGCAAGCGGGGAAGCGACCATTTCAACTTCCTTGAGCTTGGCTGGTTGCCAGCGAACGTGACTGTCGTCCTGCGCTCGAGCGAGTATAACGAAGAAAATGAGCAGCAAGAAGCCGATGTCTCCCATCGCGAAGGACGGAATGGAGGCGGTGAGTTTTTTGCGAGGGAGTTTCATTCGACATTAATTACGCGATCTGATTCAAGTTCCAGAGTGAGAATGCCGCCTGCTTGTTCGATGACTTGGGAGACTTTAATCCAGAGCGGATAAGGCGTGTTGGGTGCGCTTTTGACGGTGACGACGCGGTCTTCATCGCGCGTCTTTTTAGACAAGGCGGAGGTAAGTTTGGGGGGGAATTCGTTAAGTTTTAAGGGGCTTCCGTTTAGCACGATGCTATTTGGAGTGATGGACACTTCGATATTTTTGCTTTGATCTTGCTTCTCGGACTTTTCCTCGGTCTTCGGAAGAATTTGTGCAATCCCGGTTTCCGGCTGCACTGCGGCGCAGACGAGAAAGAAAATAATAAGGATGAAGGCTATATCCGAACTGGCACTAGCAGGTGGGTCGATCAACAATTTGCCGCGTTGCAGTTTCATGAGCTTTCCTTGTCCAGAGTGAGTCGGAGAGAAACAACTTCAATGAGCTCGGCGGCAGATGATTCAACCTGAAGAACGAAGTCATTGATGAGTCCGGTGAAGTAGTTGAAAGCCATGTAAGCTGGAATGCCTACAATTAATCCAAAGGCTGTGGTGAGAAGGGCAACCCTGATTCCCGATGCCGCGGCTTGCACGATGTTTTGTTGGCCGATGTTTGCTTCGATATCGCCGAATGCTACGATCATTCCTTGCACCGTTCCGAGAAAACCCAGCATAGGCGCAACTGAGGCGATAGTGGCAAGGATGGGAAGGTGGCGTTCGAGCGCCGCAACAATATTAACACCGTAGTTTTCCATGCTTTTTACGACCTGTTGTTCCATTTGAGCCTGATCGTAATTTAGGCGGCGAAGAACGAGGTATTTGCGAAGGCCATTTGAGAGAATTGCTGGAACCGGACCGCGCGCGGAGTCGCAGAGTTTTAGGGATTCTTCAACTTTGTCTTCGGACAAGAGTTCGATGACTTCTTCACGGAGGGTTCCTGCATCGGTTTCGAGGAGTTTGAGGCTGCGATAGCGTTCAATGATGACCGCAATAGCCATGACTAGAAGGGCAAGTAATGGCCACATGAAGGGGCCGCCTTCAAGTAGGAATTTTAGAGCTCCGGATTCAAAAAATCCGGCATCAGCGAGGTGGACTGGGATCATGTTTATTCGTTTAGATTAGCTTCTTTTTCAAATTGGGAGAGGAGTTCCGGGAGTGCGAGTCTTCCCCGTGAATATTTGGCGGCATCGCTTTCAGGGAAGTCCCACCGGCAGCGGTTGTAGCGTCGAAAAGCGTTTGGGATATCTCGACCCATGCGATAACTTTCACCGGCCCAAAAGAGTGCTTGGGCGGTAAGTTCTTGATCAGGAAAACGCTTTGCAAAGGCGTCGAATGATCTGCCTCCTTTTAGATATTCTTCCTGCTTGTAATGGCATTGGCCAATGCGGAACGCCATCTTCGGAGTCCATTCATGGTTTGGGAATTTCTCCAGAAATTTTTCACCGACGGAGGCCGCAACGGGGTAGTCCTCTTTAGTGTAAAAGTGTTCGTTAATACGAAGCATGACATTTGCGATGAGAGGGCTCTTTGGATAGGTTCCTGCCAAGGTGACGTATGCTTCAAGAGCTTCATCAAGTTCACCGGCTTCTTCGTGACATTGACCGAGTTTGTACTGTGAATCCGGGGCAAGATTGTGCTCGGGGTGATTTCTAACAATGGATCCATATGCAGCGATAGCTTCATCCCAGGCCTCCATTTCTTGAGCGAATTGACCGAGGAGGTATGAAACACGCGGAGCGTATTTGGGATTTGGATAGTCGTCCCGAAGATCCCGGAGAACGCGTTGACCTGAAGTAAGTGCAGCTTCAGCCTTTGTATCTTGTTTGAGTTTGCGTTGGCTCTTGAAGAGTTCGAAGTAGCTCTCGGCTATATGGAATTGAGTTTGGATGGCCAAATCCTCATCTTTGTAAATCTTACTAAAGGCAGCCATCACGCCATCAGTGCCAACGGCAACCGGCAGTATACGTTTAATGATTGGTTGTCCGTCGATAGTTTGAATGACATTGTCAAGATATCCCACGGTGATTTGATCGCCGAAGAAGCATTCGATTTTTCCTTCGAAATTTCCGGGCTCCGGTTTGGGATTCGCC
>JAQWSX010000166.1 GCA_029242935.1 Akkermansiaceae bacterium | reverse complement strand
AACAGTCGCCACCACCCCAGTGAACGATGACCTTTGGCATCATGGTGCGATCATCTTTGAAGAAGACGCCGATCCTGATATCTCCGATGTTGTCTTCTATCTCGACGGTCAACTTGATGCGGTAAGTCTATTCACCCCGGTCCCCATCAATACCACAAACACTGGAGGTCCCTTCGCTGTCACCTTAGGTGGCCGCGTGCAAGGCACCGCTATCCGTGGCTTCGATGGAAACCTCGCCGATCTTCGCATTTACGACAGTAGTTTGAGTCAAGAAGAAGTGAAAAGCATTATGACCGGCGGAATGACCAGTAGTCGAAATCTCGCGATTACCTCAATTGAATATAGGCCGGGAAATCCGACGAGCGCGATGATCACCTGGCAGTCGAGACCGGGCCGCGCCTACCGTATCGAATCTAGCCCAAATCTTATGGGCCCCTGGAAAGAAGAGGCCGATTTTCTAGAATCACAAGGAAACACCACTCGCTACGTCGTCACTAGTATTCCAGCTAATACTCCAAAGCTATTTTTCCGAGTCGCCGAGGAATAAAATCATGACCCCAAGCTTCAAACCCCTCTATTCTCTCTCTTCTTTTTCTCGATCAATTCGCAGAAGAGCACTGTCAACAAGCTTTAAAGCAGATCCAAAGCTTTCATCAACGAAGTAGAGTCCCCAAGCCTCCTTTCCATTCTCATCTTCTCGCTTCGGATAGCCAACCAAATCGAGAATCTGGAAAGTGACAGGGCTTAGGTTGTCGATCTCCACCGAGTAAACGAGTGAAGGTTGGTCTGCGTAATCTCCGTACGCATCACCAGTCTGGTTGATCTCAATGAAAAGCTTGTAGGGTGTCGAAGTGTCGGAATCAGCGGGTAAAATATAATCGGCGGGATCAAAAGAACCATTGGGAGTTGGGGTCGAAACAGCATCAATTTCATCGTCTTTTTGCGCCTCTTCCTTCGCCTTTTCCCACCCTTTTCTTTTGAATGACCAATAGGGAAGCACGGCGCTGATCTCATCAGGTCCCAGCAAGGTTTTGATATGGTAATCGCCTTGGTTTTCGAGCCAGATCGCTATCGCAGGCGGATCTTCTGGATCAAAATTCGGTCCGGTTTTCACCGTCAGTTCCATCCGGTAATTATCGGAAGGAGCATACTGGTAAACCATGCCATCTTCCTTCACTTCAAATCGATCGAGGGCTGGGCCAAGATTTTGGCTCAGTCCAAGAACCGCTTTCACCGGAGCTGGTTGGTAAAAGAAGAGGGCGCTTAAGCCAACTATCACTGCGATGATCAACCAAATTTTTGGACTCTTCAAATACCCTCTCAGCTGTCGACTATTATTAAGGATATGCACCACCATGAATGCCATGAAAACGAATCCCATCAAGGCGTGAAGCCCCACGATCTTGATCGAAAAGGGGCAAAAAAACGAAAGTGCCCCTGTCACTGACATCACCAAAAAGGTAAGCATAATCAGCAAGGAAGTGATCCTGCGCCGAGTTTTTCCGGGATCACTTATTTTCATCACTTCCCTGGAACAATGGCGCCATGTCTCTTCAACTCGCGATGAATCTCTTCCAGCGGAACTTCAAGAGGCGTCGTCTTTTGTGCCACCGCTAACGATGCCGCCACTCCGGCAGCTTGTCCCATTCCCATGCAGGAGGCTTGGACCCGAAGCCCAGAGTTTGCCAAACGGTCGCTCGAAACGCAACGACCCGCTACCATAATATTACGACTCGTCTTGGGAATGAGTGCACTCAGCGGGATCGTCGGAACCGTCCCCGGCTTTAATGGCTTGGGCTTCACTCCGCCCTTAGTATGAAGGTCAACAGGATAGAAGGCATTGGAAACCGCATCCTCGAAAAGGCGACCCTTCGTGTAATCATTCACAGTGATCATGGTCTCTCCTACAATGCGAAAGCTCTCCCGAAATCCCGTTTCGGGTTGCAGATGCATCAAACGCTTCTTTTCCTTACGGACTTTTTCCAAAACCGATTTTCGCCCGGTAAGATTTGCGCGCGTCACGGTCCGTGAATTCGTAGAATCGGCGCCGTGAACATAAAGCCGGTGGAGTTGATGGTGCCCAGGATTGTTTGCCACTTCCAAATTATAAAGCATCGATCCAGGCTGTGTTTCCTCTTCCCGAAGACGAGGCAACCCCAACATCCCAACCACTTCAGCTCCCCCAGTGCAATCGATGATCTGTTTACAACGCACCCGTCTCCGGGTTCCAAACCCTAGACAAATCACTTCCCAACCCTTCTCTGTTTTTTGAATCGATTGGGGAAATTCATGGTAAGCAATTGCCACTCCAGCCTGCTCGCACTTTTCCTCGGCCAGGATCGCAAACAGGAATTGGTTTACATAAACCTGATTCTGCCAATGCCGCTGGGGCACCTTGGCAAAGTTCGGAAATTTTCCGCCATCCAATTCCACACATTCCTTCACCAACTCCCAACCAATTCCGGCAATCACCTGCTTCCCCCACGCATCAAAAAGACCAGGAAAGGCCACCCCGCCCGTTGTGGTCGTCCCTCCCAACTGCGCTCCCCTTTCGACTATTAAAGTTTTCGCTCCCGCCCGCCCCGCCTGAATTGCGGCGATGTTTCCAGCCGTTCCACCACCCACCACGAGAACATCGACATCCTGAGTGACTTCAGCCTCTTTGACCCCCTGATCAATTTCAGCGGTCACTTCACTTGTTGAGGTGATAACCAATCCGCCCAAGATAGATTTCTGGAGAAATTGGCGACGGTCGGTTTGATCTAACTCAGACATGAACATCTTTAGTGTGAAATCATAGCTTTATCGATACTGGAAGCCACTGTCATCGAAAATTATTGCTATTTGAAAGATCTAAGGATTTTTTGCATACTATTAATTATGCGCAAGATGTTGGATAGACGTACTTTGCTTCGGGGCACTGGCGTAGCCATGTCACTCCCCTTGCTTGAAGCAATGATTCCGGTCGGACGTGCTGCCACCCGAAACAGTAAGCCGGTCAAGCGCTTTGTCTGTCTCTCCAACAACTATGGGGTCTACCAAAAAGCCTTTTTCCCAGATCCCACTCAACCCGGGAAAAACTATGATATTCCGGAAACCCTCAAGGCTCTGGGGAAACATCGTAAGGACTTCACGGTTTTCCAAAATCTTGATCACGGTTTCACCGGCGGTCATCAGGGGGTCCCCGTGCTTCTTAGTGGTGTTCGCCCTGTCCTCGCCCACAATTATGCCGAGGGAAACATGAGCCTCGATCAAAAACTCGCAGAGCATCATGGTGCCGCGACTCGTTTTTCTTCACTGACTTTAGGATGCCGCGAACGCAATCTTCTCAGCTTCACCCGAACCGGAGTCCAGGTTCCCTCTATTGATCTCCGCGCCGCCTACCGCGCAATGTTTCTCGAGGACTCCGCCGAAAAGAAAGCAAACTCGGCCGAAAATTTAAAACGTCACAGTAGCATCCTCGATGTCGTGAAAGATCAGGCTAAGTCACTCAACAAAGAGCTAGGGAAACAAGACCAAGAAAAACTTGAGGAATACTTCGACTCCGTCCGCACCCTCGAAAAGAAAATCGTGCAACAGGAACCCTGGATCAATCGGCCCAAGCCAAAAACCGATGTTCCGGAACCCAATCCCGGCAACGGCACCGCAGAGCAGCTCAAAGCCACCATCGAAATAATCGCTCTTGCTTTACAAACCGACTCAACGCGCGCCATCACCCTGTCATCTGGGTTTGCCAA
>JAQWSX010000165.1 GCA_029242935.1 Akkermansiaceae bacterium | reverse complement strand
CGCCCTGATGGAAAGTCCCGCTCTCAAGGCTTTTGACCTCAAAAAGGAAAACCCGGCTACGGTCGAAAAGTATGGTGATACCGAATTCGGACGCGGAGCTCTTCTTGCACGCCGTCTTGTAGAGCAAGGGGTTCGCTTCGTACAAGTCAACCGTGGCGGATTTGATAACCACGGAAACATCTTCGAAGCGATGCGTAATCACGGAGCCGACATGGACCCAGCAATCGCCTCACTCATTTCAGATCTCAAGGCAAACGGTAAACTGGAAAAAACCCTGATCGTCGTTCTTAGTGAATTTGGAAGAACTCCGCGCATCAACGATGGTGGCGGCCGCGACCACTGGGCACGCGTCTTTAGCTGCATGATGGCTGGTGGCGGAATCAAGGGAGGAAGTATCATTGGAGCTTCAGACCCTGATGGCATGGAAGTCGCCGAACACCCAGTCAAGGTCGCGGACCTTCACGCCACCCTCTGTCACGCTCTTGGCATCGATCTTAACAAGGAACTCACCACTCCTCAGGGGCGCCCGGTACGACTCGTCCGCAAGGAAGCAAACCCGATCAACGAACTATTCGCTTAATTAACGTGAGAAGCTTCATTAAACGACTACTCCCTTTCTTTCTCACTCTCCCCCTCTTTGCTCAATCTCCAAAGGTCGTCGAACGTGGATCCATCGTAGAGGACCGCGCAGCCCGCAAGCTTTTGCAGGCAGGTGATGCTCGACTCGAAGTTGGCGAAAACGAAAAGGCTCTCGAGATTTGGGAGTCGGTCGTTGAGCGCTATCCACGGAGCCAAATCCGTTTCGAAGCCCACCTTCGCCTTGCCGACCATCTTCTCCAAGAGATCAAAGACTTTGACAGAGCACGCATCCATTACGAGGCCGCTGCGATCGAAGCTAATGGGGATGATGCCAAGCGAGCCTACGCTTTCTTAAATACTGGAACCTGCTTCTATGAAGCGGGCAGCTATGGAAAGTGCTTCGGCATCATGCGAGATGTCATCGAGCAATTCCCAACCTCCTCCGAGATCAATGAAGCCTACTACTACATCGGTCTTGGGCATTTCAAACTTGGTCACTTCAGCCGTGCCATCGAAGCGCTTGAAAAAGTAGGCACCGCTCTTTCAAGCAAAGATTCACTCATCGAAAAAGTCGAAGCCGGAAAACGATTCTATGTGAAAGTCGATGATCAGGATTTCGCTATCCTCGAACCCGGTTCTCAAATCAAGGTTCGTTGTCTCACCACAGGCGGGGATGAGGAAACAGTCACCTGTGATCCAGTTGGTCGAAATGCTCGAATCGTGATGGGGCGAATCCCAACCCAGCTCAATCAAGCTTCTCCCAATAACGGCACCCTCGAAGTTCGCGGCGGAGATCGGATCACAGTCACTTATATCGATGCCCAAACCGCCCAAAAAGACACCAACGCAAAGCGCCTTAAGGAAGTCATAGTTGTTGGCAACGGAGTAGCGCGTATCACGGACGGATCTTACCTCCATGATCTCCCTGCAGCAGTTCTTGGCAAACAACTCCATCTTCAGGTTACCGATGCCGACCACGACACCACTGACGGAGCCGACCAGGTCCAAGCGACCGTTCAGGTTTTCCGTCGTAAGACGCCCGATGAAATCGACGCAGAACTCGCAAAAGGAGTGGCAAGCGGAGAACTTGAAGAGGGTCCTGACGGAGAAGATTTAAAATCTCAGATTGAACCCCTCCTCATGGTCCGAGCCGTTCCTGTAACCTTACGTGAACAAGAGCAACGAGGAACATTCCGCCTCGCCATCCCTCTCCGGCTTGCGACCGCTGCCGACACTCTCACCGGCGAACCCGGCCAAACCGTCCGACTCGTTTACCGCGACGATCAAAACCTCGGCGAAGGCACTATGATTCGGACCTCTGAAACCAAAATTATTGAGGGGAACCTCGGCGAAGTGCGTGTCACTCGGACCGAAATTTCCGACGAAGAACTTCGACTCAAAACGAAACTTCAAACCGCCTCGGCACTTACCGAAGTCGGCAACCACTACAAAGAATTTGGTCTCAACGAAAAGGCCAATTATAAATATGCTGAAGCTCTTGACGTCTGTGAGGAAATCCTCGTTCAGACCAAGAAGGTTGGAGGAAAACTCCTTGAACAAACTTATGTGCAACTTTGGCGGATTTACTTTGCTATGGACAAGCTAGACCTCGCGCTTGGCATGAGTCGACGTCTCCTAAATGAATTTCCATCCAGCTCATTCGTGGACGAGGCGATGCTACAACAAGCTCACGTTGAGCGAAAACGCGAGAATTTCCCACGCGCCATCAACCTGTATGCAAGTATCGCCAAACTCCCAGAAAGCCCTCTAAAAGGCGAAGGTCAATTCTTCACCGGCGAGTGCTATGAAGCCATGGCCCTGAAAGCCCCCACTGGACAATCCGCCAGTCTTTATGAGAAAGCTTTTCTAGCCTACCAAAAAGTCTACGAGCAGTTTCCCGATTCGGGCCGGGTTGGAGATTCTGTCGCAAAGATGGCTGCTTTCTATTATAAGAAAGAAGATTACGCGCGCGCCGTTGACGTCTTTGAAAATGTTCTTTCTGACTACCCCGACGCCAATTTTCTCGACGTCATCCTCTTCAATTATGGCCGTTGTCTTTACAAGCTTAAGCGAAAGCCCGAAGCCCGCCAAAAATTCGAACATCTCATCCGCGACTATCCCGAAAGTGACATTGCCACAGAGGCAAATAAAATCGTGGAAGCGCTCAAAAAAGCAGGATTTTGAAAACACTTATCCCTCAACTCGCTCTACTTCTTTTCTTAAGCATGCCAGCGCATGCCGACCAAACTATCGACCTCGAGGCAAAGCTTAAGGAGACCACAGAATCATCTTCCTCAGGTGGAAGACTGATGGAGGAATTAGTGGATCTCTACTGGAAGGACGAGAAGATCTTCGGGATCATTCGCACCACTTCAAAGTTTTCGCGCGCCCAAACTGAGAACCCCAAACGCGCCGCGATGACCCTTAAGCTCGTCGAAGGCTACACCGTAACGGCTCGCCATGACGATGTGATAATGACCGGACGCCAATTCTTGAAAATCTTCCCCGGGCACGCTCTTACTAACAGAGTAAGACAATACATTGCGACTGCATATGAGAACACCGGCCGCGATAATCTTGCCGCAATTCAGTACCAAACTATTTGGGAAAATAGCGGCTCTTCTAGTCAGGGCGTCAAAGCCCTTCGTCTTTTTAATCAGGTTAATAATGGCGCCTCATTCAACCGAGCTTCTAGTCTAGCGGCTGCGATGGTGTCAAAGATACCCGCCACCTCGCTACTCACTGGAGTTGGCTTTCAGGGGATGCACGCCGCCGAGCGAGCCGGACAATGGGCCGAAGGGCTTCAAATCGCAAAAACTCTCATTCGGCGAAATGGCCCCATGAGTGATTTAAAAAAGCAAGATTTATGGTTTCGCACCGGTCAATTTGAGTCGAAATTAGGTCAGTTTGAAAATGCAATTCAATCGTATCGCCAAGCTCTTAAATTCAAGCGGGCGGATGTTCGCAGCAGCCTGATCGACGCCATGATCAGCGCAAAGAAATCTCCTTCCGCAATCGAGTCGGAAGCGAAAAAGTATCTTGTGGACTTTCCTAAGCGCGATGATCGATATTCACCCCTTGTCAAGGCAGCGAACGCGGCTGCCGAAGCCAAGGACTTAACTCGAGCATTAACCATTGCTGAGAGCGTCATGCAGCACGACGTTAGCATTCAAAACCTCCCCCAGTCTTATGTGAAGTGGTGTGGCGAAAACTCTTCCCTCGCCGCCCGAGGCCTTCTTAAACTTATTGCAGGAAATCCTAAGGGGATAGGAACC
>JAQWSX010000159.1 GCA_029242935.1 Akkermansiaceae bacterium | reverse complement strand
GGTTGTTGGGCTGAAGTAAGAGATTTTTTAGAGGTAGAGCTCTGGAAAGTTAGTAGATTAAAAGAAAATTTAGTGATGGCGGAAAGGAAGTGCCTAATGGTTCGTGCAAAATTAGAGCAATTATCGAATCCACTTAATGGTGAGCTGAATCAGAAGCGGGTGATGGCTTGTGGAATGCTCCTAGCAGAGTCCGAAATGCATCGAGACCATTTTCGGGAGCGGGTTTTTATGATCATTGATCAATTTGTGGGACGAATTTTAGCGGGAACGCAGAATTCTCCAGGTGGAAACGTTCTCGAGATTCGCCTTCGCGGAGTCTTTGGATCACTCTGATAAACCGAAGTCGCCTACTTTTTGTATCTGGAGCGCGAGGACGCCGGAGTTATAGGAACAGCTGTGGGAGATTGGTTGGAGGCTGAAAAAATATTGAATCAGTAATTTAGTGATTTTGGGCTGTCTGGCTTGTTCTTGAAAACTTCAATCATCCTGTAATTCACGGAGGATCGCTCGGTGCATTTTTTCTCTGACTGCCATTCGGCCTCCGCGCGGTGTACCAAGATCGTAGAGGTAGTTTTTTCCAAAAAGAGAGACTTCCTCTTTGCGAAACCGGATGTGAGACCACGGAAAATAGAGAGGAGGGTGTCCAAGCGCAAAAAGTGGGAAGACTTCAATATAGAGGCCATTTTTGCTGATGCGAAAGGTAATACACCCACTATATTTTGAGAATCGGCCCAAGCTCATGCTTTGCCAGTGGTATGAGGTTCCTTTCGGACGAGTAAAAGTCGAGTAGCGCTTGGCGAGCTGACTCCATCCGAAGCATGAAATGATTTTCAGGGTCACACACCCAAACCCGATAAAGAATAGCGTGAAGACGATAAGGACAAGGCTTACTGGAGGAGGCACGATCGGAGGTTTAGGATAGACGGTCGAGTTCTTTTATCCCAGAAGCCAGCGGGCCGTCAGCCAAATAACCACTCTGATGGAATAAAAGACAATTAGGAGTATCGCGATGAAGATCAGAATGGGCGGCCATTCGCGTCAATTAATCTCGTGGCCCTTACCCCTTTCGAAATGAGCGTTGACTATGCGACTGAGGTTTTCAGCCAATTTTAGGATTCATGACATTCCATGTTTCGTCTTGGTGGAAGTTTTACAGAATGAGTCGATGCAAAGGTGGGCGGTCGGCAAGTTCATTTTCTGGTTTTTGATAAGTCAGAAATCTGAGAGGAATGGTTGAACGCAAAAAACCCGATGCCGGAGCATCGAGCCTGAAAGATGTCGTTCGTTTATTTTCTAGGCGCGTTTGACTTCGACCCATTGGCTCGTTTTGGCAGACTCGAGGACGGCATCACAAACGTATTGGGTGCCGAGAGCGTTCCGGAAATCGGGGAAGGTTTTGGTGGTGCTTGAATCATCTAAGTGCTTCATGAACTCCACGGCACCGTGGACAAAGGAGTGTTCATAGCCGAGGCATAGCCCGGGGACCCACCAGTTCCCTGTGTAAGGATGGTCGCCATCGGAGACGTGGATACTGGACCAACCTCGTGTTTCGCCAGGAACATTGTGGTCAAAGTATGAGAGGCGATTAAGGTCGTGAAGATCCCAGGAGATTGATTTGTTATGTCCGTTAATTTCAAAGGTCTTGAGTGCTTTGTGGCCGCGGGCATAGCGGGTGGATTCGAAGATGGCAGTCGATCCGTTTTCGAAGCGAGCGAGGAAGGCGCAGGCGTCATCGATAGTGACGGGGTGCTTTTCGCCGGTCTCCTGGTGAACGCGTTCTTTAATAAAGGTCTCGGTCATAGCGGAGACGCTGACGATGTCGCCGTTAATCCAGCGAGCGCAGTCGATGTTGTGGGCAAGGAGGTCTCCGGTGACACCTGAGCCAGCTGTGGCTGCGTCAAGACGCCAGAGGGCCTCGCCGCCTTGAGGAAGCTCTTCGGACATAGTCCAATCCTGGAGAAAGTTAGCCCGGTAGTGGTAGATTCGGCCCAGATCGCCGCGATCGACGATCTGCTTAGCAAGGGTGACGGCGGGAAGAAAGCGGTAGTTATACCAAACGAGGTTGGGAAGGCCAGCGGCTTCAATGGCTTCGACCATTTGGATCCCTTGTTTCCCGTCGAGGGCGAGGGGCTTTTCGCAAAGGATCATCTTGCCATTTTCGATGGCGGCCATCGCGATGTCGAAGTGGGAGTTATTGGGTGTGCAGATATCGATGGCATCGACATCGTCGCGTTTGACCAATTCACGCCAATCGGTCTCGGTGTCGGAGTAGCCCCATTTCTCCGCGAAGGCTTTCACTTTATCTTCTGAGCGGCCGCAGATCACCTGCTTGACAGGAACGTGTTCAGTGTCGAAAAAGTGATCAAGTTGGGAGTAGGCATTCGAATGGGTGCGGCCCATGAATCCGTAACCAACAACGCCAATGCGGACAGTTTTTTTGCTCATCTGTGTGACAGGTTAGAAAAGGGAGAGGAGGGAGCAAGGGTAATTTGGAGAGCGGATGCTCCGCTCACTCTCGCTATTGGGCGTCGCTGACCTTGAGCATGGTGTCGAGGATGGTGTTCCAAGTCTCTTGCTCCTCGAGTAGCTCGTTTGAGAACATGCAGCCGTCCCAGCAAATATGCTCGATTTTGCGGTCTGTGTGATTCTTAAGCCACTCGGAGGAGCAGGCAACGATGTCGAGTTTGCCGTTTGGATCATCGGCGGGGCAGTGGCGGCCGGTCTTGTCGTGGGCGCCAGATCCGTTTACGGTGCCATCGTTTTGAGCGACGTGAAAGTCGATGGTCCACGGGCGGAGTTTGTCGACCATAGGGCGGTAGGCAGCCCAAAATTCTTCGTTGGTATGGTCTTCTTTGACGAGTGCATGCTCGGGAGCGTTGTAGCCGAGGAGGTAGAGATAGGTGTGGGCGAGATCTGACTGGAACCCGACTGTTTCGGGCATGTCGATAGTTTCGAGAAGATCGAGTGTGTCTTTCCACGAGTGGATGCCACCCCAGCAGATTTCACCTTCCATGGCGAGGCGCTCGCCGTTGTCTGCGGCGACTTTTGCAGCGCGTCGGATGGTGTCGGCAGCGAGGGCAGTATTCCCAGCGGGATCTTTGGCCCAGTCCTCGACTCCGCCGGCGGTATCGATGCGAATGGATCCGTATTCGCGAACTCCATGTGTTCTGAAGATGTTGGCAACGCGACAGGCTTTTTCAACGGCGAGGACAAAGTTGTCGCGGTCAGATGATGAACCGAAAGCGGGGCCCCCAACAGTCCCTTCCCAAATGGGGGCGACAAGGGTGCCAACCTTGAGGTTCTTGGAGGCAATGAGGTCGGCGATTTTCCTCAAATCATCTTCGGAGGCATCTGGGTCGGTGTGAGGGTGGAACAGGAAGTAGTCGATGCCGTCATATTTCCTGCCGTTGACTTCGGCATTGGTGGTGAGTTCGAGCATACGCTCGAGGGAGATCGGGGGGTGGTCGGTGCCTTCTTCTTTTCCTACAAGACCGGGCCACATGGCGTTGTGAACTTTGAGTGAACTCATGGAGAGAAGAGTGAAGGGTGAAGAGGGAGGAGTGAAGTTTGAAATTCCACCGATGATTGTGGTGAGATCTGCCAAACTGCCGGGCTCCTTGATTTTCCTGTCTCAGCTCATGGAGGCGCTGTCTCGCGTGGATTTAGAGACTTGTGAGACAAACGGGCGTAGATTGATTTCTGCGCTTATCTATCGTTCGAGCCTCTTGCCTCGTTGTGCGACCGACACTTTCCGGAATGATCCCTGTGCCCGAGAATGACAGTGCGGAGAGCCGGGGATCTCAAATCGGTTCCCAAGAGGTCACTAAGCGATGATCTTATCGATTAACTCAACTGGGCGGTTTTGTGGCCCGAGTTTGGTTTTGGTTCCGGTGGTGCGAGCCATGGTGTTGTAGACATCGAGGCCTTGGGCGTTGATGTCGAGGATTTGTCCGGTTTTGAGACGGTCGTTTGCTCCGGTGATAGCGTGGAAGACGCCTGAGAGTTCTCTCTTAGTGTCATTGTGACGGCCATCACCTGACTCGGTGGAGACGGTGATCAGGGCATTTTCGAGAATGGTTTTTCCGTTGGCTTCGCGGGTCTCGTCAGTGGAAAGGAGAGATAGGAAGTGAGCGACTTCGCGCATTTTCATGTGAGCGTGGGCGCGGAGTTGTTCGTTTTTCTTTTTTTCGTTGAACTTGTGCCACCACTCGTGGGAACAGCCTTTGTCGCCGGAGGCGCGAAGCTGGGCGGAGTCGTCGAAGGAGAAGCGCTTTTCACCGTTGTAGATATAGTCGCCTTTGATGCGGAGTCGTTCGCCGGCAGCGAGGAAAGTTAGCGAGCCAAAGCGGGCGCGATCGGTTTGAATAGCGAGAGCATAGAGCCCGGACATGAGGCGCCACTCGCCGACCAAGTCATCGAGTTGCATGTCGATGCCTTGGCCGCCGGGGTCGGCCTTACCTCCATGTGGGAGCTGCGACATCTTGGGGCGGGGCGGGGCCTCTTTATCGACTTCGAATTGGAAGGCCCGTTGTTCGTATTCGCGAATACGGTCGAGATGGTTTTTGAAACGATCTTTGGATGCGGAACCGAGCGGAGAATTTTTGCCGGAGTAGTGGCGGTATTGCTCTAGGACGGAGTCGAGGACGCTCCGTTGAAGGCGCTCGTCGAGGTTGCCATTGCTTTTGATTCGACCGAAGACACGGCTAAAAAGGTCGATGGGTCTTTCTTGCATCGCGGCAGCTACCGTGCCGTCGGGATGATAGGAATGAACGTAGCGAGAGATTCGGCTGCGGCGGAAGAAGGTTCCTGCAACCAAAGTGGGGACCACTCCATCGGGTTGACCTTTTGGATAATGAGCTTGGCGAAGAAGTTGGTCGAGGGAAGCTCCACCGGCCCGGGCTTCTCCGTTTGGGGCGGTCGCGGTGAAGGCGGCGGAGGATCCGTCAAAGTGGGCGTTGATACCGGATTGATCGGCGCGGACGTGATCGACTCCTCGCATGATAAGAAGTTTATCGGCGAGCGGCTTAAGGGGCTCCATGACGCCATCAAATCCTTCTTTTTGGAGTGCAGAGGGAATACCGAGACCGAAGAAGAGATTGAAGGCACGTATTGGAATGGCGCCGCTGGTGGCCTTGGTGGCCGCAGACATTTCTTCGAGGAAGGGAAGGCCGACGGTGGTTCCGGCAAGAGAGCGAAGGAGAGTGCGGCGGTTCATGAGATTTGAATACGAAGAGTTTACTCGGTAATAAGGGGAGAAGTCGCGAAGTGGAGGAGGACGTTTTGGTAGGTTTGTCTATCGCGGACTTTTTCAAAGAGCTTTTCGAGGTGTGGACGGTCGGTAGTAGCGATGGGACGCCCCAATGAGAATTGAGCGAGTTTCCAGATGATATTTTGGCGCACTCGGGGACTCTTGGCGAGAAGATCCATGAGTTCGCGGGAGGTCTTGTATTTGACGGGGGCCGCGGTGCCGGGAATTAGGATTTCGCCATCCTGACGGAGTTCGTTTTTAAAGTGGTCGCGGATCGTATAGCGGGCGAGCCCATCATATTGCTCTAGGCCGAAAGCGAGAGGTTCAAATTTAGCGTGGCAACCGCCGCAGGATTGATCGAGCATGCGGCGCTCCGCGACTTTTCTTTGGGAAAGTCCAGGTGCTGAAGGAACGGGGGTAGTATCGACTCCAGGAGGTGGGTCTTTGACTGAGCCACGAAGAAGGTCGTGCAGAACGAAGAGTCCTCGGGTGACCATGGATGCTTCGTCGCCACCGATGGTGAGCAGGCTTCCCTGAGTTAGGAGTCCACCCCGTGGGGTGCCGGAGAGATCATACTTCGTAAATCCGTTGCCCTCTAGTTTGAGACCGTAGTGTTTTGCGAGTCTGGGAGTGAGGAAGGTGACACGGGCGTTGAGGAGGTCGCCAAGAGGGCGGTTTTCATCCCAGAAAAGATGCTTGGTGAAGGCGAGGGTTTCACGACGCATGTCTTCGGCGAGTTCGGGCTTCCAATCAGGGAAGTGTTTGTGGTTGGGTTGGAGGTTTTTGAGATGGTTTAAGTTGAGCCACTCGGTGATGAAGGTGAGTGAGTGGCCGATCGCGGCGGGAGCCTGGAGCATGCGTGCGACCTGTTGTTTTAGGACGACTGGATCGTGGAGGGAGTTGTTTTTTGCGGCGCTGAAGAGAGCTTGATCGGGTGGGCCGCCCCACACGAGATAGCTGATTCGGGAGGCCAGTTCGTAGGCGTCCGGTGATCCTTCTCCTTCGATCCGGTAGATGAAACGGGGGGATTGCAGCATGCTGCGCAGGATGTAGGCGAAGGCTTCGTCGAAGTCGCCACCCGAAGCTCCGACGCTGGTGACGATCCCTTGATAGAGGTCGAGTTCGCGATCACTCAATGGGCCGCGGAGAAGCCAGGTTCCGACCGATTGGAGGTGGGCGCGGATGGGTTTCTGGGTTGTGCTGCGGTTCCGGGAAAAGCGGGCGGCGAACTTTTTGATGTCGAGTTTGGAGACAATGAGGTTCGCGAGTTGAGCATGGGCTTCGACATGCTTGAGATCGACGCCCAGGTTATAAGCGGTGTTGCTGAAACCGTCAGTGCGGAGGTCGGTTGGAAGAAGATCAAGGGCATCCTTTCCAATGTCGACCCCGGTGGTTGATTTGACGGTGGCGATGTATTCCGGAGTGGTGAGACGGCGGGGGAACTTTTTTGGGTTGGTAATGAGGAGGTGGGCGGCGGGG
>JAQWSX010000155.1 GCA_029242935.1 Akkermansiaceae bacterium | reverse complement strand
CTCCCGAAAGTGCCCCTCTTTCTCAGGAGCGAAGTGTGCATCATACAAAGGGTTCTTCGTGAAACGTGAAGGTGGAAAATAACGACTGAACTGGCTTGCTCGAGATTGGCTCGTCTTGCGCAGCTGAGGTGAGTACCCCATGTCATGATTTCCAGAACAGAGAACGTAAGGAACATGAGACTCGATCGTCTTGAAAGCGGCGTCCGCGATCTTCCATTCATCGTCGTGCTCGGTCTGAGTGATATCTCCCACATGTGTCACTAGGGCGATGTTTCTTGCCTCGTGATTTTTTTTAATCCATTCGGTCTGCTTAAAAAAGCAGGCTCTCTGATCGCCGATCTCTGGCCAATGTTTTTGAGTCTCGCGGTGCCGGGTATCGGCATAACCCTGAGTGTCCGGCAAGACGATCAGTGTGAAGTCATCTGCTGGTTTGACAGTGTCATTGGTGATTGGAGGAGGCAGCGTTTTTGTTTCATCGGCAAAAATCGAAGCCGTCCACAACAACGGCCAGAAAAGGCGGCTCGGTTTTCGAATTAAGCACTTCATGAGGCCCCAAAGAAATCTCTCTCTAACGCAACTCTGCTTTCACCCGGAAGAAACGCTTGCTATCAACTACCGCAGGTGTCGCCAAGCGCACGGTGCGAGTCACCGTTCCATCGCCATTGGAAGTCACGACTAACTCGACGAAATCGGCCGGGTTGCTGCTCCAGTTTTGCAGGTCGGTGGTTGTCTCAACCGATGTCCTCACATCATCAGCGACTTCCTTCACGGTGTAGGTGAAAGAATCGTAAAGGATGCCATCAACAATCATGCGGCTGGCACTGGCAGATCCCGATTGGGTCGCATCATTATCACTGCTACCAAGCGCATGTTCCAGAAGAGCATTCAATCCATCACCGTCAAGATCATCCAATGGATTTCCCGCAAGCAGAGTGCCATCCGAACTTCCAGGCGTTCCTCCAGGAGCGACACTCGCTCTCCAATGAGTCGGTTCAGAGGGGTCGAGATTCTGACCCGGCGCCCTAAGAACAATGCTATAGCCAAGAGTGTCGGCTGCTACAGGCCAAGGCGACTTATCGTTATAAGAGAATTCCTTGATCGTGCCGTTCGAGGCATCCTCAAGTTTCAACTTCTCCCCTGCATTACTCAAGCTCGTAGAGTTTGCAAAGACTCCTGCGACTGGGAGTCCTTCACCATAAGCGAGTTCAAATGCCGCGAGATCACGCACAACGAGAACCCGCCCGCCTGGTGCCAGGCTGGTGACCGAGCTTCCGGTAAAATCAAAATCGATACCATTGGTAAACTTCACACCTGCAAGGTCGAGAGTTACGGAAGCACTCACGTTCATCAATTCGATATACTCGGCAAGTCCATCGGGCTCGGGATGATACATGATTTCAGAAATGATGAGATGTGCTTGTTGGTCACTGGGATTACCGACGTAGGAAGTAAAATTATTCTCCATGCCGTGTTGATCCAAAAGTGTAAGCGTTTCTCCTAGGTTCGAGAGGTGTCCTTTATAGGGGCCCACCACGAAATTTCCCTGCCCTCCGGCAGGACCAGTCGTACGAGCGCGAAAAGACTTAGCATTCGGGCTTAGGTAGAGTGTCCAGCCCGCGGGAATGACCGTGCCGGCAGGTATCTCGAATTCAACGCCGCCTTTCACTTTCCAGTTCGAGACATCAACCGCAATCCCGTTTTTGTTCACGAGCTCGATATACTCTTCATCTTGATTAGCCGAAGCGGGATTGAATTCGATTGCTCCAAACTCGATTAGAGGCTCAATACTCCCATTAGAATCAGCGATACCGCCATGCAATTCCGGCATGAAGATTAGGTCGCTACTCCCCAAAGACCGATTCATGCCATGGATCGCAAGGACGTTGGTCCCAGGTCTGAGTTCACCAAGGGATGCGCTAACATTCCAGGTATCATACTCTAAGGGGTCAGCTTCATAGCCAGCAGTGGCAATCGAGTTCCAAGCAGGATTAGACGGAGCCTTTTCTGCCGCGATCTTAGTGCCGTTGAGATAAACGACAAAACCATCATCATACTTCATGCGCAACTCCATCGCCTGATAGATGGAGGGGTCAGCAACTTCGAATTCACAACGCATGTAGACCGAGGAATGAGTGCCGCGCATCGTTGCTTCGGTATCGGTGCCAATAAGCGGATCATACTTTGTACTAGAATCGAATCCTACACCGGTAGTTCCCGGCAGCCAGTTGGTGTCGTTAAAATCAAAGTCCATCCAGGTGCTGTCGACGGAGTCGTCGCTGGGGACGAGGTGAGTCAGCGGTGCTCCCACTGATAATAGAGGAGTGTATACAAGACTTAGCTGACCCGTCTGAGCATCGGGGATGGAATTTTGGGAATAGATATAAGCCCTTCTCGGCGCCAGAAATTCGTCGCGCAAACGTTGGACTCCTTCAGCCATAGTTTCGACATCAGGATTGTTAGTGGTGTATGGGACAGCAGGAGCAGAACCCCCATCCGCATTATGAAGCCAAGATCCCCACTTTTCAAAGTCCAACTGTGCGTCTGAAGGAACGATATCTTCGGGGTCGATCAAAGCTGAGAGCTCATTGAGTCTCCGTTCGTAATAGCGTTCTTCCATGGGCGTATCAGCCGGCTGAAGATAGAGATCATGTAAGGTTCGAACGCGACGGTAGAACATGGCTCTCGTCGATCGACGACTGTAGAGCTGAGAAACAAGGCGCGGGGCACCTCCTGTCTCGATGAAGCCATTGGTCTCAAGAAGATTGCTGAAGTAGTTAAACTGCGATCTCCAGTAGCGCGCCTGAGAGAGATCGAGATCCCAAGGAAGGAGTGCCCACTCATCGCTTTTTCCGGTATCACGGTAAATATACCAGTTCTTCCGGTGCATGTCGGTGTTACGAATCACGGCCGCGGCAGCCATCATGTTGACGCACATCGGAATATTGACGTTATCAAAGGTGAAATTGTCCAGCGAGGCGCCACTCTGGGCGAGACCATTGATCAAGTCCTGGAGATCAGAATTATTCTCATCGCGCCGGTTCTTCTTTTCGAACCCAGAGTTGGCACTTCCTGTCAGGGTGTTGTTGTAGACCTTATAGAGCGCACCGTCCTCATTGAGCCCCGCGCGTTTCAAATAAATATTGTCGGCGTCTTCGATGAAGTCAGCAGTACTAAAGAATTCAGCGTTCTGCTGCACACGGACCGTGTAAGCGAAGTGCGCATGCACGCCGGCATTGCGCATGATCTCATAGCCCAGAACATGGCGGACTTTTGATTTGTCAGCCCAGTTGGTAATCAGGTCGATATCCTTAGTCCGGGGAGCGTCCTCGCTCCACCTGAAGCGCTGGCTCTTGTTAAAATCAATATTGTAACTCTTTTTGGGAAATCCTCCGGTCGACTGACCGTGCCGATTAAAAAAGACATTATCGTAAAGCTCGCCCAAGTAAAAAATCGCACCGCGCGTCCCTCGCGTTCCCGTTGCTCCCGCCGGACTCTGAACGAACCATTCCACGACGCTCAGCTTAGTTTTGATCGATGGATCAACCGCAACCGTGCCAACATATTCATGGGAGTCGACTGGATCCTTGAAGGCCGGTATTTTTGTCTCTAGCCCCAACTCGTCACTTGCCTCGAATCTCCAACGGATCATCTCTCCCGAGTCGAAGTCGGTGCCAGGGATGGAAGCGGTAAAGATGCCATCGTTGGCTAGAGCATCCGAGCCAGTGCCCTCATCATTCATGAGAAGGGTCTTTTCCCCACCAAACATGACACGATAAAACATCGTGACCGAAGCAACAGGAGACGAGACGGCTTCCATCTTGGCCGTGACAATGAGGTCTTGGCCAGCAGCGGGTCTCTCGGGCTTGTCCGTAAAATTGACAAAAAGAGGCCCAGCGGCCTGGCCGCTGGAGTTGGGGAGACCCGGGGTTGGTGAATCAAAAAAACCTTCACGTTGCGAACCGGAGGTATCGACAACAGCGGCCGTAAGCTCAGGGTAAATGAGAAAGTCTGAGCTATTGGCCGACCGATTGAGCCCATGTATCGCAAGGATGTTTACTCCTTCCACCACTTGCGTTGCGCCCGCCGTAGCATCAACCACAATCGGGTCAGCTGCCGCGACAGAGTCGGATCGCGATCCGGTAGCGTTGGAATTCCAAGCCAGATTGCCAGGCTTGTTGTAGCTCCCTGATTCCACTCCATTGATGTAGGCAACAAATCCATCGTCACAATTCACGCTAAGAGAGAGAGATTGGATCTGGTTATTGTTTGGGTCGTAAGTGAACGGAATACGGATGTAACAACTGGCGTTGACTGACTGCATCGCCGGCTTGAGGGTCGAGTTGCCGAGGTCGGTGTCGCCTACCAGGTCGAGGAGAACCCCCGAGTCGAATCCAACTCCCGTCGTAGTTGAAGTCCAGGCCGAA
>JAQWSX010000146.1 GCA_029242935.1 Akkermansiaceae bacterium | reverse complement strand
GAAAGTTTGGCCTTCTGTAAGCCCGGTGACTTCTGCGACCTCTTTTTCTAACTCTTTGGCTGCGTCCGCGAAGGACTTTCCTGCTTTGGTTTTCTCAGTGAGCTGTTCAAAGAGTTCGTTTGCTTCTTTGATCATTTGCTCACGAGCCATCTTTTTCTTTAGATCAACTGTGACTTGGACCTTTGCTTCTTCGTAGGACAGGGGACGGGAGTCTTTCACTTCGTCGAGGCGAATCAGGAACCAACCATCCGAGGTGCGATAGGGAAGGCTGAGTTTTTCATCAGGGTCTCCATTTTCGGGGAGCTCAAAAGCGAGCTCGATCACAGCTGAGAGCTCTTTGGGAGGATCGGACTTCGTGAAGAATTCAGATTTCTTAATTTCGTAGTCCGAATCTTTCGCGATCGCTTCGAAGTCCTCGCCCTCGTTATCGGCCAGCTTTTGATAGAAATCGTTGATGCCACTGCTGAGTGCCTCGACGGCTTCTTGTTTTTCGGCCCCGTTGAGCTGCTCTTTGGCAGTCTTAGGCGTTGGTTCTGCAATTGGTTTGAGCGGGGCCGGAGTTGGAGTGAGTGGGTTTATGCCCGTTTCGGTGGAGAGTGCGTCTTCTAAGGCCTCGTTAAGCTTCTTTCCGATTTCGCCGACGGCAGGGTCTTCCTCAGTTGTGTTTGATTCTAGAATAGAAGCGGTTGAATCAGAGGGATCCGGTGCTGGAGTTGGAGCAGGCTCGCCTGCTTTACCTGGGTCACCTTGTGATCCATCGGTTGCCGGAGAAGTAGATGTTTCAGTCTCATTATTTTCGGCCGGTTTTTCCGTTTTAATGGCAGGTTCCTCCGGCGGAGTATTTGCGCCTGCTTTGGATTCAGAAGGTTCTTTGACGGGCTTCGGTTCTTCAGCCGGTTTGTTAGCTTCATTTGCCTTACGGGCAGCTTCTTCAGCTTTTGTCTTTGCCTCTTCCTCTTTCTTTAGGCGCTCAGCTTCTTCGGCATCGGCTTTTGCCTTTGCTTTTTTAGAGTTTTCTAGCGCTTCGTCCCAATCTGGCTCGATCGAAACGTAAGTGATTTTACGAAGCTCATCGGAATTATAGTTCTGACTGTTTTCCTCATAATATTTCCTAAGTTCTTCTTCAGTCGGCTTGACCTGTCCTTCGTAGACTCCGGATTCTAGGGTGATTTTTGAGCCGGAAATTTCCTGCTTTTGAACATCAAAGAGTTCACGCTCGGTATTCTTTTCGGTCGAAATGCCGCCGCCGAGGAGCTTAGAAAGGTTCTGTGCCGTAAGGAGGTCACGAATGTAATTGTTGAATCCAGGAATACCCCCGATGTTACTAATACGAGATTTCGTGAAATCAGAGTAGGCTTCTTGATCAAAGGTTCCATCAGCTTTTGCAAAGAGGACGGTTTCGACAAATTTTTCTACTTCCTCATTGCTGGGAGTGACTCCGAATTTGATGCCTCCTTCTTGGATATTGATCCGGTTGGCGATAAAGCGCTCGGGCTCCTCGAGGGAAGGCTGAAGGTAGCTCGCCATGATCTGGACGATGAACGAGGGTGTTTTGGGAAACTGACTGGTAATGAGAGTTTCACCGAGATAGTGGCCTGCGAGTGGCAGCGAATTCTCTGGAATCTCGATGGCAACAGGAAGGTTCCTTGGGAGCCCCATCAAGGCTCGCTGGCGATCAAATTCTTTTTTTGAAATGGAATGATCGCCAACCTCCATTACGGGTTTACCGTTAAACGCTTTGGAGATTCCTCCGTCGAGGAAGACAAGCCCTACGAAGAGAAGAACTAGAACGACGACCATAAGGCCGGTGTATTTGCGGATATTTTCAAACATGGCTGAGAGGTTGCAGGGAGCGGAAAAGAAGTCTACTCCGAGGAGCTGAAGAGTTAAGGTGGAATCGTGCTTCGGAGCAAGCCTGATGGCTGGAATTCCGCACAAGTTTTTAATGGCAAAAATCTTGATTATCGCGGGAAAGGCCGGGACAAAAGAATTTAGCTCCGAGAGTTTCAGGTTTCGTTTTTTTAAGGAGAAGCTATAACTCCAACCATGATTTTGGGAATGCGTTGGATATGCTTGTTTCTAGGTTTTTTGGCGGCGGCAGCTGTAGGCGCGGAAAAAGCTGGTAAAGCAAATCGTTTGGCCAAGGAAAAATCTCCGTATTTACTCCAGCATGCCTACAACCCGGTTGACTGGTATCCGTGGGGTGAGGAGGCCTTTGAGAAGGCTCGCAAAGAGAAAAAGTTGATCCTCCTCAGTGTCGGGTATTCAACCTGCCATTGGTGTCATGTGATGGAGCGAGAATCCTTTGAAAATAAGGATGTCGCGGCGTTTCTTAACAAGAATTTTGTCTCGATTAAGCTAGATCGAGAAGAGCGACCAGACGTGGATCAGGTTTACATGACCGCATACCAAGCAATGACAGGGCAATCCGGCGGATGGCCGCTTAACATGTTTTTGACCCCTGATCTCAAACCTTTGACGGGAGGAACTTATTTCCCCCCTGAAGATAGGGATGGTCAGCCCGGATTCCAAACAGTTCTGAAACAGATTCACGGCGTTTGGGAAAAAAACCAGGAACAGGTTTTGAAGCAATCGGTCGAAATGCACGGACAAATGAAGGCGTATTTTGAGAAGCTGCAATCCCAGAGTGGAGGCGAGTTGAAGCCGAGTCGTTCAGTAGTGGATCAATCGATTCCAAAAATCTTGGCGCAGCTTGATCCGGTTTGGGGTGGGCTGGGAACAGGAATGAAGTTTCCTCAGGTGAGTGTGTTTCGCTTTCTTCTTCAATCGGGTGACCCGAAAGCGGTTGAAGCGGTAATGCAAACTTGCCGTCGTATGATGGATGGAGGGATTCATGATCAAGTGATGGGTGGTTTTCACCGTTATGCGGTGGATCGGGAATGGTTAGTGCCTCACTTTGAAAAGATGCTTTATGATCAGGCTCAGCTCATGGAGCTGTATCTGGATGCGTGGCAAATGACTGGTGAGGACGAATTTCGCAAGGTCGTAAAGGGCATTGCTGATTACGTGTTGCGGGACCTGACTCATCCCGAAGGCGGTTTTTACTGCGCGCAGGACGCCCAGAGCGAAGGAAAGGAGGGGAAATGCTTTTGTTGGACGGAAAAGGAGTTATCGGCACTTTTGACTGCCGTGGAAATGAAGGTGGCTCGTGAGGTTCTAGGGGTTAGCGAAAAGGGAAACTTCATCGACCAAAGTGATCCCGAGCCTTTACTTAATCAGAATATTCTCTCTTTCAAGAAGCCTCAAAAAGATCTGAGCGGAAGCGATAAAAAGTCAGTTGCTGGTATCTTCAAGAAACTTGCGGTGGTCCGCGGAAAAAGAGTGCCACCAGCGACCGATGACAAGATTTTAGCATCCTGGAATGGCCTTATGATTGGCGCAATGGCTCGGGCAGGAAGGATTTTGAATGAACCCAAATATTTGGAGGCTGCTCGAAAGGCGCAAAATTTCATTAAAGCGAAGTTTTGGGATGAAAAGTCAAAACGCTTAGCGCATCGCTGGCGGGAAGGGGATCTGGATGATTCCGCACAGGCCCAGAGCTATCTTTTGTTTTTGGCTGGGACGAGAAAGCTCTACGAGGCGAGTTTACAGAAGGAGGATTTAGAGTTGGCGATTGGGCTGGCTGAAAGTGCAGTGGAGCTTTTTTACGATCAAAAAAACGGAGGGTTTTATCAGGGTGAAAAACGGGATGATTTGGTTTTACGTCTGAAGGGGCAATTTGATGGTGCTATTCCGGTCGAGAGTTCAATTGCGGCGAGAGAATTTGGGATACTCGCCCAGATCACTGGCCGTGATGACTTCATGAAGGTTTCTGAAGCCACAATTCGATCTTACTTGGGTCTGGTAACAGAATCTCCCGCGGGAATGGGTGAAATGTTGATGAGTTTGCGCTTCTCGCTTGAGAAGCCTGGTCGATTGGTAATTGCTGGTAAAAAAGGACGTGAGGAATTGCTTGCGGCTGCGACGAAAACCTTTGACCCCAATCGAATTACCTTGGGCAACCAAGGGCCGGTAAGTGAATTTACGGCGGGCCTAGAATCGACAGAGGGCATGGCGACAGCGTTCTACTGCGTGGGTCAGACCTGTCAGCTGCCGGTAGTGAAGTCGGAGGAACTGTCTGCGATGTTGGTCAGGTTGAGCGAAGAGTCAAAATAACAAGTTCGGGCTGGCAAGCGAACCGGATCCGAAGCCCAACGGTTCCGATTCCGCGTCCCACAAAGAGTTGGGAGTGGTCCTTTTCAAAATGGCCGTAAATGTATTTTCGGCCGAATTTTACTTTGACCGGAGTGTAGTCGATCAATGGGACACGGCATTGACCGCCGTGGGTGTGGCCGGATAGTTGGAGGTCGAGTGGTTTGGCGGAACGGAGTTCATCGAAGAAATCGGGCTCATGCACCATTGAGATAACCGGTGTGTCTTTTTGGTGACCGTTCCACGCCCGGTTCGGTGCAGGCAGTCCACCCCAAACGGAGTCGAGACCGTTAATGAAAATGTTTTCCCCCTTGATGTTGATATTGGTTCCGTTGTTTTGGAGATAGGAGATGCCGATGCCTTCAATTTCCTTTTTAATACTGCTGACAGTGCAGTGCCAACGGTCGTGATTTCCGGGACTGGCAAAGACCCCTTGTGGAGCAGAGATCCCTTTGAGTGCCCTTGCGAATTCAGTAAGGGAAGAAGGATCATTGATGACAAAATCTCCGGTTATGGTTATGCAGTCAGGCTTTTCCGCTTCCACAACCTCTCGAAGTTTGGCGACCAATTCGTCGTCATTGCCGGGCCGATAGTGAACGTCGGTGATCTGGGCGATTCGAAATCCGTCGAGCGATTTTGGCCACCGAGGCAGGGTGAGGTTCTTCCGAGTGACCGAGAGCAAATTAGGCTCGATTCCTGTCGCCCAGATCGCGCTGGGAATCCCGATTCCTGCAAGGCCAATGGCGGAACGGCGTGTCATTTTTCGAAGGTTGAATTTGGGACTGTTACTCGACATTGGATAGAGCGTTTTGTAGCATAGGATGAGTGAGTGAGTCCAGATTGTCTATTCCCGAGTATGCCATGGCATTGGCAGAGGTCGCGAGTTTGCGGTCGGAGGATCCTTTTCGCAAAGTTGGTGCAGCGGCTCTCGATGGCGATAACCGGGTCATTGCTACTGCTTACAATGGTCTCGCTCCGGGTTTTGAGGCTCCATCGGGTTTCTGGGATGATCGAGACGGTCGCCAGAAGTTCATGCTGCATGCTGAGGTGAATCTATGCAGTCTTTTTAAGCGTGGGGAGGCCAAGCTGGTCGCGACGACAACGATGCCTTGCACTTCCTGCATGCAGACGCTCTGCGCCTATGGCATCAAAGAGATTTACTACCGAGAGATCTACAAGGAGTCTGATGCTCCCGCGATAGCGAAGCTCTACGGAATCAAGCTCGAGCAGATTCCAGTGCTGCAGGAGGGCTAAGCTTTACTCTCCTTCGCTGCCAGTTGAGATGCCACTCTCGACCTCTAGATCTCCCCCGTAAAAGCTTTTGATGTAGCCAAATTCGATCAGAGTGTCTTGCCAAGGAGCGAGAAGCCCTCCGTTTGAGGAGCGGAAAATCCGAGCGGCCCGCGCTAGCCATCTCTCTGCCCCTGCTCCGTTATCCTTTTTGTAATCAAGGGCAGCTTTGCCAAAGTAGAAGAGGGGTGAGTCATCGAGAAAATCGGTCTCGGCTACAATCGCTTCGGCTCCAGCTAGGTCCCCTGTTTTGATTTTACAGAGGGCGATTTTGAACTTAATCAAGGGAGTCATCGTTTCTGTCGCTTTGTTTTTATTAGCTTCCAGAAGAAGTGGCTCTAAGATTTTGAGGGACTTTGCATAGTTTTTCGTTACGAATTCGATTTCCGCAACGTTAAAACGGACATTAAAGTTCCCTGGGCTAATCTTTAGGGATTTGGCAAAAACCATGCGGGCTTTATCGAAGGCACGAAATTCGACGTAGCACGCTCCACGGAGAGTCAGCGAGGCTGGATTCTTCGCATAAATTGCATCCACTTCTTCGAGCGCTTCAAGAGATTCGAAAATCCGTTTTTGCTGAAAAAGTGAGTTGGCCCGTCGAAAAGCATCTGAGTAGGCAACTTTGTCCTCTTTGGACAAGGCTTCGAGATCGATCACGAACTGTGGTTTTTCTCCCTTTTTTGGCCTCTTGGCATCAGTAGCAGGCTCATCCTGGGCGGAGGCCAGAAAGGCAGTGGCGAGGAGTGAAGTGATAAATATTCTCATGAGATAAGGTTGATGGGAGTATTATTAGGAAATGAAAACGGATAGGGCAAGTCAGCTAACCGGAGAATAGAGATCTTTTTCGACAATGTATTCGGCCACTTTATCAGGTAGCCATTGTTTTTTGCGGCCTTCCCGTAGTCTTTTTCGAATCTCGCTGGCAGATGCGGGATGGTTTCCTTCAATGAAGTGCGTCCTGAAACCTATACGAGGCTCTGGTTGTTGGGATCTCCCAACTACAATAAATTCGACCTCGCGTGCCAGCATCTCGATGTTTTTCCAACTGGAGAGTTTTTCCCATTGATCAAAGCCAATGATAAGGAAGAGAGGAGAGGATTCGTTGAGTTTTCCTTTAAAATACTTGATCGTATCCCAAGTGAAGGACGGGGGGGGCTTCTGTAGTTCGTAGTCACTCACTTCCGCCCAGTGGGAATTTTCAGTGGCCAGCTTAAGCATTTCGAAACGATCGGGATCCTTCGCTTGAGGGGCATCCGACTTATGGGGGGAACGTCGGCATGGAATGAAGATGACGCGTTGCAGGCCAAGTTGGGCGACTGCTTTTTGAGCGATTTCCAGATGGCCTTGGTGGATGGGATCAAAAGTCCCTCCAAAAAAAGCGATTTTTGGGCCTCCGGTCATTTTTCAAATTAAGATATCATTCAGGGGTGGTCCGCTCAATGTTGATCTGTCCGAGAAGTCCGGACTGCCTTGCACGAAACTGATTCATTCTCATGAGTTCGAGGAGGGCGAGAAAGGTGACAATGACTTCGACCTTCGAGGTTGCTTTCTCGAAGAGGCTTTGCAGGGAAATAGATTCACCCGGCTCGATCTTATTGATTAGGAATTCAATCTTGTCGCTGACGGTGTAACGGTCGTCGACGATATCTTCAAAGGCTCTGGCCTCATCAAAGCGTTTAAGGACGTTTTGGAAAGCGCGGATCAGATCGAAAATCGATGCTTCAGCGAGGGGCACTGGCTCTTCGTCCTCAGGTCTGGAATCCTTGAGTGGAGTATGTGCAAAGATCTGTTCCTGTTCGATTTCGCGTCGATGGAGAAAGCCTGCGGCATCTTTAAACTTTTTGTATTCGATCAACTGACGAATTAATTCCCAGCGCGGATCGTCCTCTTCGGCGTCTTCTTCCGGAGGTTGCTCTCTTTTTGGAAGAAGGGTCCGGCTCTTGATATACATCAGATTCGCCGCCATTGAGATAAATTCAGAGGCGAGGTCGATATTGAGGAGCTTAAAGGTCTCGATGTAATCGAGGTATTGTGTGGTGACTCGCTCGAGCGAGATATCGTAGATGTCGACCTCATCTTTTTTGATGAGATAAAGAAGGAGATCAAGAGGGCCCTCAAAGATTTCCAGACTGACCTTGTAATCTGTCGATTCCACGGGGGTGGTAAATACCGTTTAAAGATGAATTCTGCGAGGGAAATACCACGTCAGTGAGTGATTATTTGAAGTGGTAAGTTACAGTATCTGGATGTAGCTTTCTTCAGTGGAGAATCCTGTCGATCAGCAGCGCCTCAATGAATATCAAAGCAAGGTCTCCGATTGGATTGGCCGCCAAGGTGTTTTGTTTCAGTTCCGGTATGCTCGAACGGTTGGGACGGTTTCACTAGGGAGGCATTTAAGTGGTCTTATTACCAAATTAGTTCTTTCACTGATTGTTATCGGGATTTGCGGGTTTTTCGTCCTAACGCGGCATTTTAAAAGTTCTGGATATGAAGAGAAAGTAGCGGGGCAAGTTGCGGATGCACTGGGGGCTAGTGAGGTCGAAGTTACTGGTTTTTCTCGGAATGTCGGGAAGGGTGATTTTCAGTTCTTAGAGTTAGAGGGAGGGGACGAAAGTTTTTTCTATGAAGCTAAGTTCGAGAAGCTTAGCGGAATGTTTTCTTTTTTGACTGGAGTGATCGACTCTTGGCGTCCTTCTGCGATCAGCATGAAAAAAGCGGATCTGAAGCTCAGGGCAGGTGGGAGCGAAGACGAGATGAGACTTGGGGTTTCTTCGATAATAGAGAGCCTTAAAGGCGAGGGGGTCTCCCAAATTGAGATTAATGATTGCTCTTTCAGTTGGGGCTACTCCAAGTTGACTTTTGGGGCGGTGCGCAACTCGAATTTTCGGGCCGTCTTGCAGGAGGGCACCTGGGAAGTGAAGTTGTCCGGTGGGTCTTTCCAGCAGAATTGGTTAGGTCCCTTGGAGATTGAGTCGGCCGACTTGAGGATTGATGGGAGCGGTATCAAGGTAGACTCCTTGAAGTTGGGGGTAGATGGTGGAAGTGCGAACCTAAAAGGTGGGGTTTCTGGGCCTATCAATATGCCGACCTTTGATTTGATGGGTGTCTTCACCTCGCTTCCGATCGAAAAGCTAATTAACATCAAAGGTGTAAATACACGCGAATATATAGAGGGTCGGATTTCTGGTGATTTGGCGATTGGGGGGTCAAGTAACCGACGGGTCGAGCTTTCAGGGCAGGTTAAGTTGAATGAAAATGACAGAGTCACGATCCGGGAACGTTGGTCACTTCTTCGGGCCTTATCGATTTTAGACAATGAACGCACCTATTTGCGGATTGATTTTAATCAGGGTGCCTTTTCATTTTCCACTGGGGGTGGAGGAATGGAGGTTAGCGGAATTGATTTAACTGCTGGCGATCAGGCCCGGTTACTGGGTGGATTTAAGACTCGTTTACCAACTCAGGCAGAAGCCGCAGATACTCTTGGAATCAAGCTAACTAATAATTTTTCGCTTGATTCCACCGATTCTTCGGCAGCTCAAGAACTTGAGAATGACCGGATGAGAATTGACTCGCGTGATGATGAACTTGGTTTCGGTGTTGATATTGAGCGATCGGTAAAGGACGGAAAGCTCGAGGTGGCCGAAGCTCAGTTGGGTGTTGCGGAACTGGAGGCTCTTAGAATGAGGCAAGAGATGGAAATCCATCGAATTACGGGTGACCTTATACTTGCGGTTCCAGCTACCAGCTTTGATAGCAGTAAAGCCTTACTTAAAATCTACCCCAAGGATGATCAGGGTTGGCGGTGGATTCCCGTTGAACTTCGTGATGCTAACTTTATGAACATCAGCGATAAGGCCAAGGTTCTCTTGCTGAAACAGGCCCGGCTGCGGGGGACAGCCGAAGAGAATTAGAAAGTCAGGGCAGCTGCGATTTCACGAGTCGCGCTACTTTTGTTCAGTGTGTATAGATGCAGTCCTGAAACGTTTTGTTGGATAAGCCCCTGACATTGCTCAATGGCATGGTCAATACCGGCTTGCCTGATAGCGGCCGCATCACCTCCTGCATCCGAAAGCCGCTTTAAGAGTTTTGCGGGGAAACGACTGCCGGCTGCTAAGTCAGCCATTCGCTTCATACTCGAAATGGTCGTGATGGGCATAATTCCCGCTACGATGGGAAGATCGATTCCCGCCAAGTTACATCTCTCGCGGTAGTCAAAGAAATCGTGGTTGTCAAAAAAGAGCTGGGTGCAGATGTAGTCGGCACCTTGATCCACCTTGGATTTAAAATAATCCATTTCGGTGAGTCGGTTTTGCGTTCCCGGGTGGCCTTCCGGAAAACCAGCCACTCCGATTTCAAATTCATCGGAATGGTCTTTGATAAAAGCGACCAAATCCCCGGCAAATTTGAAATCATCGGTCCCCCGGTCATAATCGGGTTGGTCACGGGGTGGGTCACCCCGAAGTGCCAGGATGGTCCCGACTTGATCCGCGCTATATTGACTGAGAATTTCTGACATTTCACTCTTGGTGTGCCCAATACAGGTAAGGTGGGGAATCGTTGGGACACTCGTATCTTGGATGATTCGTTGTACGACTTCTCGAGTTCTTTCTCGGGTGGTTCCACCTGCTCCGTATGTCACGCTGACAAAAGCGGGATCCAGTTTCCCCAACTCGTTGACTGTCTTCAACAGATCTTCGGATCCGCGGTCATTTTTAGGAGGGAAAAATTCGAAGGAAAGGGTAGGGCGGGACGCACGTAGAGACGGGAGAATTGCCATGAAATAAACTCTAGATTCGTAATGAATGAGGTCCACGTAAAAGCGCGGATTTTTCTGCAACTTTGACCAGTTTTCGTGGTTTACCTTTATTGAATACGTCTTGTGAAGATCCAAACCTCTATAATCCTCCTGATTTCCTTGTTTTCTCCCGCAATCGCGGAAAAGAAGGGCGAAGGCGGGCCCAAGCAGAAAAAAAATCGACCAGAGCAGGCCCGCGCTGCTGAGTTTTTCAAACAACTTGATTTAGACTCCGACGCCAAGGTTTCCCGTGAGGAATTCGCCAAAGGGAAGCGTGCCTCCCAGCTTCCCGAAGAAGCGTGCACTAAGATTTTTGACCGGCTGGATAAAAACAATGATGGTTTTATTACGGGTTGGGAAATCAAGGGGGCATCAGGTGACTGGCCTAAGCGTTACTTGACGAGAGCAGATAAGGACAAAAATGGTCGGGTCAGTCGTGAAGAGTTTATGGCAACCCCCCCTTCTTCGCAGGCTGATCCAGAAAGATTGAAGAATATGTTTGATCGAATGGATCGGAACTCAGATGGCTTTTTGGATCGGAAAGATCACGGATCAAGCGGAAGTCGGAAACGACCTCTTGGTGAAAGGAGGCTCCCCAAAATGCATTTTGAAAAATTGGATCTCGATCAGGATGGCAACTTAAGCAGGAAAGAGTTCCAAAACTCGCCCGGGAATGACCTTATTCCTGAGAAAGAGCGTCGTAGACGTTTTGAAAAAATTGATGAGGATACAAACGGAAAGCTTTCGGCTAGCGAATTGAAAAAGCATTTCGAGAAGCGGGTGGAAACAAAACCGCGGCGTTCGAACCCTAAAAAATAACTTCGAACCAAAGTCCTCCGTATAAAATATCGTCAGCATCTTGGTCGTCGATCTGGATGCTTGATCCGATAAAAGGAGTGAAGGAAATTTGGTCGGAGAGAGCGTAGGTGTAAGTCACTCTAGTGTGAAAATCATTCAGTCCGTCTCGTTCCAGGTAGTCGGAGACCCAGCTGAGTCCGCCCTTTATAGTGACGAATGACTTATCGGAAATGGCTTTGCTCCATTCTAATTCGCTGTTGAGGTAGATCCCGTCGATCCCTAGATCGAAGTTTAATTCGTTTCGCCAACGCCAAATTTCATTAATGCTATAGGATGTGAAGAGTCCCAAATCGAAGCCGCCTTGGAGGATGCTCTCGCCTCGGTCGCGATAAGTGAAGGATGCTCCTCCGGTAAGGTTTTGAGTGAAGGAATGACCGAGTTCGAGATAGCTCGATGTTTCGTTAAAATCTCCATCACTCTCGGAGAGGTGTGAAAACCCAAGGGAGAGTGAATTATCATTCGAGAGCGTAATTTTAGTCTCCAATTGAAAGTCCAGTGCGGACTCCGCGAGTTGGAAACCGCGGTGAACGTAATCAGTTCGCAAGCCGGTTACGGCCTCGATTCCCAGTGGAATCTCAGTATCGATCTCGGCAAATACCATCGAACCGCAGGCATAAAAAATCCCGCCAAGACCTGCCAATAATTTCATGATCGGAATGTGCGGGATTGCCTGAAGGAGGTCAAACTTTACTCTTCCTTGGGCTTTTCGACATAAGTCGATTTGATACGAAGGTCGCGGAGGGCGACCGGTGTTGCGGTGCCCGGGCTGGAGGTCATGATTTCAGCTCCTTTATTGTTCTTAGGGAAGGCAATGACCTCCCGAATCGAGTCTTCTTTGCAAGCGAGCATAACCACCCGGTCGAGCCCTAAGGCGATTCCTCCGTGTGGGGGAGCACCGAACTTAAAGGCCTCAAGAATGTGCGCGAATTCCGTATTCGCCTCTTCTTCGGTGATACCCAGAGCTTTGAACATCGAGCTTTGGAGATCTGATTCGTGAATCCGGATCGAGCCACCACCGAGTTCGTAACCATTAAGAACGACATCATAGGCTTGCGCTCGCAGACCATCGAGTTCTCCGTTGCGAAGTTTCTCTTCGTCCTCCTTGAGAGGGCGGGTGAAGGGATGGTGAACAGCAACGTAGCGACCTTCTTCTTCATCGAAAGCGAGGAGAGGAAATTCGGTGACCCAGAGGAAATCGAGTGCGGTATTACCATCGAGAAGGTTTTGATACTGGGCAACTTCGAGCCGGATTCTACCCAGGACATCACAAGCGGGTTCCCACTTATCGGCGGCGAAAAGAATCAAATCGCCCGGCTCGATATTAAGCTTGGCGCGGAGAGCTTCGACTTCCTCGTCGGTCATGCGCTTTACGAAGGGTGAACGCCAGGTCGAACGATCGGTGTCACGTGCCTGAATGTAAGCAAGTCCCTTTGCTCCTGCTTCCTGAGCGAGCTTGGTCAGCTTGTCAACTTGGCCTACCGAAATGTTCGCGAAGCCTTTTGCGTTGATTGCTTTTACCACGCCGCCGTTTGCAACGGTTCCTGAGAATACCCGGAACTCGCAGTCTTTGAGTTCTTCTGTCAGGTCAACCATCTCCATGCCGATACGTCGCTCGGGCTTGTCTGAACCATAGCGATCCATCGCATCGTGCCAGGTCAAGCGTTCGAATGGAGTGGGCACTTCGACGCCACGTGCTTGTTCGAACATCGAGGAAAGCATTCCCTCAATCAGCCCGATGATATCGTCTTGGTTCACAAATGAGGCCTCGATATCGACCTGCGAAAACTCAGGTTGACGATCTGCGCGAAGGTCTTCATCCCGGAAGCAACGGGCAACCTGAAAATATTTTTCGACACCGGCCACCATGAGCATCTGCTTGTATTGCTGGGGAGCTTGCGGCAGCGCGTAAAACTTTCCGGGGTTAATGCGGCTTGGGACAAGGAAATCTCGTGCTCCTTCGGGTGTCGCCTTGGAGAGAATCGGTGTTTCAACTTCGATGAAGCCATCGTCTGAAAGGTAATCACGAGCTGCCTTGGTGATAATGTGACGCTGACGAAGATTACTGGTCAAGCGAGGACGACGGAGGTCGAGATAGCGATGCTTGAGGCGAAGATCTTCGTTCGAAAGCTCTTTGTCGAGCTGGAAGGGTAGCACCTCGGCTTTATTTACGATTGTCAATTGGGCCGCCGCCACTTCGACTTCGCCGGTTTCGAGTTTGTCGTTTTTGGTGTCGACCTCATCGGTCCTCAGTCGTTCTTCAACTTTTCCAGTGACTTGCACGACATCCTCTGAACGGAGTTTGTGGGAAAGCTCAGCAGCTTCGGACGAAACCTCGGAGCGAAAGACGCACTGGGTAATTCCTTCGCGATCTCGAAGGTCGATGAAGATCACGCCACCTTGATCTCGCACGGTATTCACCCACCCAATGAGGGTGACGGTTTCTCCGATGTGTCCGGGACGGATTTCGTTGCAGTGGTGTGTTCTCATTGATTCAGATATTGGAAGATGGTTTCGACGATCGAATCGTCACCGCTCACTTTGATCTCCTCGCGGGTGGCCAGGACTTTGAGCGAGATTTCAGGGAACTCGTTTCCGATGACGAGTGCTAGAGGTGCTTTGGATTGTTGGGCAGCCTTGAATTGTTTGTTGAACTTGGCTGCGGTCAGCGAATAGGAAACGGCGATTCCTTTGGAGCGAAGCTTGGTCGCTAGAGCGAGGGCCTGCCCTTGTTGATCTGGATCGGCAACCACGATGAAAACATCGCAAGCGGTTTCAGAATCAAGCGCGGCCTGCATTTTCTCTAGTGCACTTGGTGTGTCTTCGATCAAATTACGAATCACGACATCGCCGATGGCGAAACCGACTGCAGGGAGATCCACCTTGCCATCGGAAAGCGCGGACACGAGTGTGTCGTAACGACCGCCACCGGCAACCGCGCGCTTCTTCTTCTTAGCATCAAAGATTTCGAAAACGACTCCGGTATAGTAGGCCAACCCACGTACGATAGAGAGGTCCACCTCTACATCGTCCCGCATTCCTCGAGCTTCGAGATTATCTAGCACCACATTGAGATCTTGGCTGAGATCGGAGGGTGAATTGATTGCTTCTTTGACCTCCTCAACTGAAAGTCCCAATTTTTCTAGCTTTGGGCCACATGCCCCGTCCTTGTCGCGCTCTAACTTATCAACAATGCTAAGGAGCGCCTCCGCCTGCTCATTGTTCAGGCCTTTCGAGCTTGCGAAATTTTGCCAGTAGCGTCGGTCGGAGAGGCGGATCACAAAGTCACCTTTCTTGAATCCAAATTCGCGCATCAGCTCGATGGTAAGAGCGATCAATTCGGCATCGGCAGTTGGCTCAGCTTCGCCGATCAGATCGGCATTAAATTGGTAAAACTCCCGAGTGCGTCCCGCCTGGGGGGCCTCATAGCGGAAACATTGTCCGATCTCAAACCAGCGCATCGGCTTCTGGTAGGCACGCTGGCTTTCGATAAGAACCCGACCAAGAGACGCGGTGACTTCTGGGCGAAGCGTGACGTCGCGACCGCCTTGATCATCGAACCGAAAAAGCTGCGTGCCAAGTTCTCCTCCAGTCTTCTTCATGTAGAGTTCGGTGGCTTCCACGATGGGCGTTTCATACTCCGAAAAGCCATAGCGCCTGGCCACTTCACGAAAGGTCCTGAAGAGATAATTCCGCACCGCACAGTCTTCGGGACGGAAGTCTCGAAAGCCGGGGAGGGTTTGAAATGCACCTTTGGCCATGGGAATATCGCGGGTCCCCCGCGGGCGCGCGAGATTAGGTAGCGATCTCCCGATGTCGAGGCGGGATTCCTTGAATTACAGTCATTCAAAGGGGGGGATATAGGGAGGCGGGAAAGTCAGAGATTGTTCAAATAATTCTTGATGATAATCTCTTCTCCGGACAAATTCCGCGCGCACCAAAAGGAGCATCCGGCGTAGCTCAGCGGTAGAGCGGGTGGCTGTTAACCACTAGGTCCTTGGTTCGAACCCAAGCGCCGGAGCCATTGAAGGCCCTGATCCATAACGGATTAGGGCCTTCACCTTTTCT
>JAQWSX010000118.1 GCA_029242935.1 Akkermansiaceae bacterium | reverse complement strand
GCCACTCAACGACCCAAAGGTCCGGAGAGCCTTCGCCCTTTCAATTGATCAAAAATCAATTTGTGAAGAAATTTTGCAGGGAGGCCAAACCCCAGCCTCAGGAATCGTTCCACCCTTCGGCAACTATAAACCACCCGGCGTAATTCATTTTGATCCCGAAAAAGCCAAAATTCTGCTCGCTGAATCGGGATACGAATCGACTTCCTCCTTTCCCGAGATCAGCCTCTTAACTACCAATTCCGACTCAGGCCTTCGCGAAGCTGAGGCTCTACAAGCAATGTGGCAAAAACATCTTGGTATCAAGGTGCGCATCATGCAGCGGGAGTGGACGACTTACCTTCAAAAACAATACGATGCCGACTATGACATTTGTGTGGCAGGCTGGATCGGTGATTATCTAGATCCCACCACTTTCCTTGAAATGTGGATTACAGATGGAGGCAACAACAACACCGGTTGGGGTTCCACCGAATTTGAAGATCTTTTAAACAAGGCCGAAAACACAACAGATGTTGCGACAAGAATGGAAATTCTCTCTCAAGCCGAGCAGACAATCTTGAACGACACGCCCGTCCTTCCGATCTACTGGTATACCACCAATTACTTGATTCGCCCCGAAGTGAAGGGTTGGAACCCGCTCCTTCTGAACAATCATCCTTTCAAATCGGTGAAAATCGAAAAATAGCCTCTTCCTACAATGCTCAAAACCATTTTCTCGCGAGTGACTCAGACCATTGTCGTGGTCTTCCTTTTAGTCACTTTTGTTTTCTTCGCGGTTCGTGCCATTCCTGGAAACCCATTCGCAAGTGAAAAAGCTCTCGCTCCGGAGGAGCAAGCGGCACTTGAACGACAATACGGCCTCGATAAACCAATCGGCATTCAATACTTCAACTACTGGAAAAACATTCTAACCGAAGGTGACTTTGGATACTCGTTGGCAATGAAAGGCCGAAAGGTCTCTACCATCATTTCCGAATCGTTTCCTGTTTCACTCAAACTTGGAGTTCTCTCGTTAATTCTCGGAATGGGCTTAGGAATACCGCTTGGAATCCTAGCCGCGCTCTTCCATAACAAGTGGCAAGACTATGCGGCCATGGTCATTGCAATGGCGGGAATTTGTATCGTAGCCTTCGTTCTTGGCCCCATCTTTCAGCTCTCAATTGCCCGCCCTCTTTCCGTTCTCAATGTTGCGGGTTGGAGCAGGCCAGCTGACATCATCCTACCAGCTGTAACCCTCTGCTTTGGAGTGGCCGCTTACCTTGCTCGCCTCACCCGAGGCGGAATGCTTGATGTCCTCTCTCAGGACTACATACGGACCGCTCGCGCCAAGGGCGTTCCTACCCTTCAGATCATCACCAAACACGCACTAAGACCGGCGCTCATGCCTGCTGTCACCTTTCTTGGACCGGCCTTCGCAGGAATCATCACCGGTTCATTCGTTGTTGAAAACATTTTCCTCGTCCCCGGGATGGGGAAACACTTTGTCCTCGGAATCACCTCCAACGATTACAACCTCGTCCTCGGACTGGTTCTCTTCTATGGAATCCTAATGGGTATCGCTAATTTACTCTCCGATCTCGCCCTCATCTTCATGGACCCAAAACTTCGCAATTCCTAATGGCCATGACTTCAATTGCTCAAAACATAAAAGGAGAATCACTGGCGACCGAAAAAGGATCCAGCTTATGGGCCGACGCCTATATTCGCCTCAAAAAAAACAAACTCGCGATGCTAGGCGGCATTGTCGTTATCCTGATTCTTATTCTCTGCTTCATTGTTGCCCCCATCCTTGCCGCTTCTGGTATGAATGCCAATGAACAGGATCTCACCAACCGCTTTGCTGGAGTGGGTGAAAAAGGAGTTCTCGGTACTGACCAACTCGGCCGGGACCTTTTCATGCGAGTCTTGGAAGGTGGCCAAATTTCTCTTCTCGTCGCAATTATGGCGACCTGTATGACCGTGACCATTGGTGTCATTTATGGAGGAATAGCTGGCTACGTCGGGGGAACGCTTGGCAACACAATGATGCGTGTCGTCGACGGACTTCTTGCGATGCCTTTCCTGATTATTGTCATCCTCTTCCGCGAGATTATCACACCATACATTGATACTCTGGCGAAATTCCTCATCGATGATTGGGGATGGAATGATAACACCGTTCTCCGCTTCGCAAACCTCATCCCGCTTACCATTGCCATTGCCGGATTTGGTTGGCTCTCGATGGGGCGTATCGTGCGCTCCGCCGCCGCCTCCCTCTCAAAACAGGAATTTGTTGAAGCGGCCCGATCTCTTGGAATCAGCCATCGCCGGATTCTCTTCCGCCACATTCTCCCCAACATGCTAGGCCCTGTAATAATTTACGCCACCCTAACCATTCCCAGCTTTATTCTTTACGAGGCGACTTTAAGTTACATCGGCCTTGGAATCGAACCACCTAACTCATCTTGGGGGAAATTGATTCAAGAAGGAGCTAACTACCTTGAAACAAACCTCACTGTTCTTGCCGTTCCAGCCGTAATGTTCTCACTCACCCTCTTCGCTTTCAACTTTCTCGGTGATGGACTTCGTGACGCCCTCGATCCAAAAGCTTCCAAAGACTAAACATCGACCCAGATACTCTATGATTCGGTATTCGATCAACACTATCCCTTTTCGACTTCTGCCCCAAAACCAATTTGGTAAATACCAACTACCAGCTAAACAATCGGACGTTCCCGCCCCTTAACTTCAGTCTCGTTCCTTGCCGATTCCAAGTATTTATCCGGCACAGATTACCTCTTCTAGAAAATTAGTGAGATCGAAAAACTCCTTTTTCTTTCTCAAGACCCTCTGATTTTGCCAAAGTCACACCAGCGATGGATCCACAAGAACTTCAAAACAAAATCTCCGATTCTAGTTCATGGGTTGGAACAATGCGTAGTGAGATGGGCCGCGTTCTCGTCGGACAGAAAAACCTCGTCAACAAGCTCCTTATCGGACTTCTGAGCAATGGACACATTCTCCTCGAAGGCGTTCCCGGTTTAGCCAAAACTTTGGCCGTAAGGGCCCTTGCCGGCTCTATTAAGGCCCAATTCGCCCGCATCCAATTCACACCAGATCTCCTTCCTGCCGACCTCCTCGGCACCATGATCTATCATCCAGATCAAAAGACTTTTGCTCCAAAACTTGGCCCAATCTTTGCCAATCTCATTTTGGCAGACGAGATCAACCGTGCCCCGGCTAAGGTTCAATCAGCCTTGCTTGAAGCGATGCAGGAACGACAAGTTACGATCGGAGATCAATCTTATGACCTTCCCAGCCCTTTCTTGGTCCTTGCCACCCAAAACCCAATTGATCAGGAAGGAACTTACTCCCTTCCCGAAGCTCAGCTCGACCGTTTTCTTCTAAAAATCACCGTCGATTATCCGAGCCGAGAGGAAGAACTCGATATCCTGGATCGAATGTCCTCTTCCACAGCGAACGAAGAGACTAACGCCGTCACTACAACTGAAGCGATTGACGAGAGTCGCAAACTCATCGATCAAATCTACATCGACTCAGCCGTGCGAGGCTACATTGTCGACCTTGTCCAAGCCACCAGAACTCCCGGGAACTACGAAAGTTCACTTAAGAATCTAATCATGGCGGGAGCTTCACCACGAGCCACCATCAACTTTGCCCGAGCCGCCCGCGCAAATGCTTTTCTGCAAGGTCGCGCGTTCGTCACCCCAGCTGATATTAAGGAACTGGCACCGGAAATCCTCCGGCACCGAATCCTACTTTCCTACGAAGCCGAAGCCGAAAATGTCACGACTGATCAGATAGTCGAGCGCCTCATGAGTCGCGTTCCAGTCCCTTAATGCTATTTACCTTCAATTAAAGATTCAGGAAATTCTGGAGGATCTGCTTTCCGGAATCTGTCAGGATAGACTCCGGGTGAAATTGCACGCCATGAACGTTCAGATCCTTGTGCTTCAGCCCCATAATGATTCCGTCTTCAGTCCACGCCGTAATCTCAAGGCAATCCGGAAGACTCTCTTTCTTCACAATTAGGGAGTGGTAACGTGTTGCTTCAAAGGGATTCGTGATCCCTTTAAACACACTGTCGCCTTCATGATAAATCATCGAAGTCTTACCATGCATTAGCTCGTTGGCCCGAACCACCTCACCACCATAAACTTGCCCGATAGATTGATGCCCGAGACACACGCCAAAGATTGGGATTTCTTCGCCGAAAGATCTGACCACTTCGCAAGAGATTCCTGCCTCATTTGGAGTGCAGGGACCAGGTGAAACACAAATTCGGGTCGGCCCCAAATCGCGAAGCTCATCTACGGTCACAACATCATTCCTGAAAACCTTCATCTCGGCTCCAAGTTCACCAAAATACTGCACAAGATTGTAGGTGAACGAATCATAGTTATCAATAACGACTAACATGGCAAAAAAAGGTTCACGGTTTCACGAGGGTTTTAGCGAGTTCGACAGCCCTCATCATGGCCGCAGCTTTGTTCACTGTCTCGTTATATTCATAGGTAGGATCGCTGTCGGCAACCACTCCCGCTCCAGCTTGGATATAAACCTTATCGTCTTTCAAGACACAAGTTCGCAAAGCGATGCAGGAGTCATGATTCCCATCCCATCCAAAATAGCCAACTGCCCCAGAGTAAGTCCCACGCTTGTTTTTTTCAAGCGAGTTGATGATCTGCATCGCCCTGATTTTTGGAGCCCCACTCACGGTTCCAGCCGGGAAGGTGCTACGGAGAACATCATATGATGAATGCTCGGGAGATAGTTGCCCACTGACATTCGAAACAATATGCATCACATGACTATAGCGTTCCACAATCATCCGATCGTCAACCCTGACTGTCCCAGTTTCGGAAATTCGACCAACATCGTTACGAGCAAGATCAATCAACATAACATGCTCAGCACACTCTTTTTCGTCAGCCAAAAGATCATCAGCCAAGGCGTCATCCTCCTCAGGAGTTTTACCTCTCCATCGAGTCCCCGCTATGGGTCGGATATCGATGCGACCATCAACCGACCGAACATGAACCTCCGGAGAACTTCCGACCAAGGAAAACTCCGGTGTCTCATAAACGAACATATAAGGTGAAGGGTTGATGTGCCGAAGCGCCCGATATAGATCGATGTTACATCCATCGAAATCCGCCTCAAAACGCTGGCTTGGAACCACTTGAAAAGCATCTCCAGCAGCGATGTAATCCTTTGCCTTCAGAACCATTTCTTCATATTCGGCTTGGGTCGTATTACTGCGTGGAGCGGGCGCTTTGATATCGACCAGACCGTTAAGTGGGGAAACATGAAGAGGCCGATCCAACATTCCAATCACCGCCCCGATTCTACCAACCGCAAGCGCATAAGCCTCATCGGGCGAGGACGCCTCATCAAGCATCGCATTTGCCACGACTAGGAGGCGGCGTAACTTATGATCAAAAACGACTAAGGTATCAGCTAAAAAGAAAATGGACTCTGGGAGTCCCATATCATCCTCGGGACTTTTGGAAATTGTCGGCTCAAATTGCTGGGCAGCATCGTAACCAACATACCCAACCGCTCCTCCAAAGAATGGCGGAGCATCACCGTGAGTTACCGGTTTGTAACCGGCCATTAATCGCTGAACTTCATCAAGCACATCCCCTTCACGATTTCTCGTTTCGACCTCCCCCCCTCTCTCAATCGTGACTTTATCACCGCACGATGTAAAAATCCAACGCGGCTGGCTTCCTACGATGGACCATCGCCCGCTCGCATCGGTGCTCTCCGCGCTCTCAAAGAGGAAGGCATTCTTGCCATCGCGGAGCTTCAAAAAGGCAGAGACCGGAGTCTCGAAGTCGGCAGCAAGCTGAGCATAAACAGGCACGACATTCCCAGCCTGCGTTAACTCAACAAACTCCTCGGCACTGGGCTTGACTGGAACCTGATTCACGCGGACAGCAGTTTGGCGACGATACCACGAAGAGCAACGCGAAATTCATCAAGGACCAAAGAGTTCTCCATAAAACGCAGGGTCATCCTCTCCTTCAATCGTCTGCCAGGCTGTCACTTCATTTTGAGAAGCGACACATATCTCAAGTTCCTCACCACCGATTCGCTGCCGAACCACCTCGACGGCTTTCATCGGACAATTGCAGTCCCCACTCAAATGTCCCAGTATCACTCGCTTTAAGCCTACAGGAATGAGCTCGGCTACAAGATCCGCCGCTTGCTCATTCGATAAATGCCCATGCTGAGAAGAAATCCGCTGCTTCGTGCTGAATGGCCGCTTCTGGTCAGCCTCCAACATCTGCCACTCATAATTCGCTTCAAGAACTAAACCTTGCACGCCCTTTAAGGCTTGAATGACCTGATTATCAACATGCCCCAAATCAGTCGCGATCCCGACGCGACGTCTCCCCCTAGCGATCACATAGCCCACTGGCTCAACAGCGTCATGAGGCAACGGGAAAGTCGTGAAATCAAAGCCCTTCCAGTTGAACTTTTGTCCGCTTTCAAAAGCAATCCACTCTGCTGATTCACGAAGTCCCTCCTGCACCACGCGCCCAGTCATAATCGAGGCTAAAATCGGCACCGGACACTTTCGAAGAAAAACATCCAGCCCTCGAACGTGATCACCATGTTCATGAGTCAGTAAAATCCCGCTTAACTGTTCAGGAGCTACTCCCAACCGTTCCAAACGAAGATTAAGCTGCTTGGCACTTAATCCAGCGTCAACGAGGAGATAATCCCCATCGCACTCAACGATAGTGGAATTACCTCCACTGCCACTGCCTAAAACCGCAAATCGCATCCGCGTTGAACATGACTTGAAGAATTGAAATCCGCAATTCAAACGAGCGATCTGTCGCGATAAATTTGTCTGAGAGAACCGCTTGCATATGTCTTTCGATTCTTTAGAATCTTCCCCGTTAGGCCGGGATGGTGGAATTGGTAGACACGCGTGATTTAGGATCACGTGCCCTTGGGCGTGCAGGTTCGACCCCTGTTCCCGGTACTTTTGACTCACCCGCATGGAAATAAGGTGCGGCGTAGCCTCTGGCCGCTAAAAAGTCGAGCAAGCCTACTGTCGCTCCGGATAATCGTGATTCCTTGGCAGGGCCTATTCGAACACTTTTGAAGGGAGCTGACGGGCTCATACCCCACCCTTAACGCGGCCCTCATTTCAAGCATCAGCAAGGAACTACAAGCTCTATTTAAGAAAGAGAGTCTTCGACAAAGTCGCTCCGACTAGATAACTAAGGTCAATGAAAATACTTTGCATCTCTGCTCTCGCATTTTCGCTCGCTTCAGCTCAGCAGCAACCTTTTCCAACTGCAGGATCGGTGGAACGATTAGATCCAGCGCTCGATCAGTTAATCGCCCCTAACACCAAAATTGAAGTCATCGCCTCTGGTTTTACTTGGTCGGAGGGACCAGTTTGGGATAGGCAAAACAATCGCCTTCTCTTTTCCGATGTCCCGGAAAACACGGTCTACCAGTGGAACCTGAAAGATGGTGTCTCAGTCTTTTTAAAACCATCAGGATTCACGGGGCCAAGCAATTATAGCGGTGAACCCGGCTCAAATGGCCTGACATACAATAATGAGGGTCGTCTTCTGTTTTGTGAACACGGAGACCGCCGTGTTTCCATGATCACGAAAGGAAACAGTGGAAAGATCACGCTTGCTGATAAATTTGAAGGAAAGCGATTCAACTCGCCAAACGATCTTTGCGTTCATTCATCCGGCCTCATCTTTTTCACAGACCCTCCCTATGGACTTCCTCTCAAAGAAAAAGACCCCACCCGTGAGATCGATGCTTTTGGGGTCTACCGTATTGCTCTCGATGGATCGGTGGAAATGGTCATTTCTGACCTTAAGCGCCCGAACGGCGTCACTCTCTCGAACGATGGCAAGATCCTTTATATTGCCCAATCATATGGCGAAGAGGCTTGGATCATGTCCTACCCGGTCGACAAAAAAGGAAACGTTGGCAAGGGAACGATTCTCTACGATGCCACCGAACTTACCAAGACTGACAAAGGGCTACCAGACGGGCTTAAGACCGATACCAAGGGAAACATTTGGTGCACCGGTCCAGGTGGGGTCCTTGTCATAAGCTCCAAGGGTAAACTCCTCGGTCGTATCCTCACCGGACACCGCACCGCAAATTGCGCTTGGGGCGAAGATGGATCCACTCTCTATATGACCGCTGATTACTATATCATGCGGATTCAAACCCTCACCAAAGGCACCGGCTTTTGAAGACTCATGGCTCAACGAAGCTCCAATATCATCAAAGCTCTCGAGCAAGAGATCATGAATGGCAAGCTCACTACCGGTGAGCGCCTCCCCTCCGAAGAAAAGCTTTGCGGTCGATTCGGTGCCAGCCGCACTGTTATACGTGAAGCAATTCAGCAACTCAGGGGCCGCGGGCTTCTCAGAACGCTCAAGGGCTCAGGTTCCTATATCGCTTATCCAAGCCTCGAAACTCTTGCAGGTGCGGTTGAGACCTACTCCGTCCTAACAAACGACGATTCCTACCTGCAATTGATGGACTTTCGAATCCTCCTTGAAACCGAATGCGCCCGTCTCGCCGCCATTCACTCCTGTGAAAAAATCATCGCGATCATGCAAAAGGCGATCGATAAGATGAAAAAATCATGTGGCAACCGAAAGCGCTTCAGCGAGGCTGATATCGCTTTTCACCTTGCCATCGCCGCTGGATCAAAACACAACCTTTACGCTACCGTCCTCAGCGCGCTTGAAAAACGCTCCATTGAGTATGCCAACATTAATCGAGGTGACAGCGAGTGGTATCAAAACGTAATTAACACCCACCAAGAAATTTTCGATGCCATTATTAAGAGTGAACCCGAAGAGGCTGCAGCGGCCATGAAGCGCCACCTCATTCTTTCGCGCCGCCACTACGTAGATCTGGATCGGTGATATTTTCCTTATGAAAAATACTCTCGCTATCCCGATCTCAAATTCTCAAAATTAACGCCATATGAAACCTTATATTCTCAGCGTAATCACCTTCACAGTCGCGGCCCTCCTTAGCTCTTGCGGTGCCTTTACATCCAATCTTTTTTAGTGACGTTTTGGAAATGTCCAAGGTTCCTCTAAATTTTTGGGAGATTCCCGAAAGCGAGATGAAAAATCGAGCTCAAATCTTTAGCTCTCACTTGATTCAAAGGCGCAGTGTTCGAGATTTCTCAAACCGGCCAATTCCCGAAGGTGTTCTTGAAGCCTGCCTCGAAAGCGCAGTGACCGCTCCAAACGGTGCCAACCTCCAGCCGTGGCATTTCGCGGTCATTCGGGACCCGAGCATCAAAAAGGCTATTCGCGAAGCTGCCGAAGAAGAAGAAAAGCACTTTTACAATTCCCGGGCACCAAAAGAGTGGCTCGATGCCCTGACTCCAATTGGGACAAATGCCAACAAGCCCTTTCTGGAAATCGCCCCTGCTCTCGTCGCAATCTTCCAAAAATCGGAAATCACTTTCGCAGACGAAACGGTTTCCCGAACCTATTATTCCAGAGAATCGGTCGGAATTGCAACAGGCTTCCTCATTTCCTCCCTCCATCACGCTGGATTAGCAACCTTGACCCACACTCCAAGTCCTATGAAATTCCTCAATAAAATTCTTAGGCGTCCTCTATCGGAAAAGCCATTTCTTTTGCTTGTCGTCGGATTTCCTGCGCCAAACTGTCAAGTTCCAGAAATCGCCCGTCTCCCGACCGAAAAAATGGTCGAATTTCACTGACTCAAAAACTAAAGCAGATTAATAAAAAAGCTGGCACATGCCTTGCTACTCTCTTTTCCAACTTAATTGTTACTGAAGACCATGAAAAAAATCGAAGCTATCATCAAGCCGTTCAAACTCGAAGAAGTCAAGGAAGCCTTGGCTGAAGTAGACGTTCAAGGAATGACCGTGACCGAGGTCAAAGGCTTTGGTCGCCAGAAAGGCCACACCGAGATTTATCGAGGATCTGAATACACTGTTGATTTCCTTCCTAAAGTGAAAATCGAAATAGTCGTGAACGAAGAGGACTCCCAGAAAGTTGCCGAAGCAATAGTCAAAAGCTCCAACACCGGCAAGATTGGTGATGGAAAAGTCTTCATCTCACCAGTTGAGCAAGCCATCCGTATTCGGACCGGCGAGACCGGTGCCGAAGCCGTCAACGTTAGCTAATTTTGGATCTCTCCTTTTCAAAAAGCATAGGTCGCCCTTCTCAAAGATGGGCGACTTTTTTTGATGCCTTTCACCCGATTATGCCGAGGACAAGATGCTGTAATGGTGACTCCATAAACCCTACCCAACAGAAATCGCTCTCACCTGAATCCTCTTATCCCTTAAACAAGCATTCCGGAAATCCGCCCCAATAGAATTGGTCAATTCCCGCCACCCCATTCAGCTGAAATTTAGACAAAGATGCGCTTAGCTCAAATCCTCGGCTGTGACACTCCGCTGCTCCCGGGTCCCAAGCTCAACCGCCTGGTCGACGACCCTAGAGGGATCGGCGTCAAAGCGGTATCCATGGCAATTTGGACAAATTACCACCTCCGTTGTAACGATTGAATCACAACCCTCACAAACCTTGTAAGCGACAGGATTGTTAGCGATCTCCCTCGCCTTTGCGAGACGATCTTGCTGGGCGGCGTCCGACATGGATTAAAGAAAGGCTAAAAAAGAAGAGGCCACGAGGAAAAATCCTCGTGGCCTACGAAAAATCTATCGAAACAAGATATCGTTTAGGCAGGCTTGATAGCCGTATTGGTTCGGCTCTTGAGGTTCGCGGCCTTGTTTTTATGGAAAATGTTATTTTTTGTAGCCTTGTCTACCGCAGCGGCAAACTCGCGAAAAGTCTTGAGTGCCTCATCTGAATTACCTTCGCTGGCAGCACTAACGGCCTTCTTTTGAAGGGTTTTAATGCGGCTCTTGGTAGCACGATTTCTCTCAGTTCGTTTTGCGATCTGACGAACTCTTTTTTCTGCAGACTTAGTATTGGCCATAGGAAGATCCCGCTTGGGAAGAGCGGCAAAATATGGATTTTGGGTCAGGTGTCAAGTTTCAGTATACGGAAATTTCAATAGCACCTGCCCTTTTCCTATGGGAGACTCTATCCATGCAGATGATCCTCCCCACGATCCTTGGCTTTTGTGCCTTGGTCGCAACGGCCCAAGACAAACCCGAAATCCCCGATGATTTACTCGATGACGAGCATTTCCGAAGCGACAGTGCTCTTAATGAGTTTACCGTCCCTTCAATTTCTAAGGTTTTCAACGAGCTCGAGAAAGTCTCACCTCTTTCCTACGATCCTGACCATTATAAAAACTACGGACGAACTCCCATCGACCGATCCCGTATCGCGCTGAGACTAGGAACCTTGATCGCTGACGGTTTCATTGCAGTTCAGACCGGAAATTCCGAGGATGTCCCAAAAATCGCCGCGCACATCTCCCGCTACTCCAAGGCTCTTGGTGCTGGAGACAGAATCAAGGTCCACGCTGCTGAACTACTCGAACACGCTAAAGCGAAGGACCTCCCGAAGTTGAAACGAGCCCTCGCTTCAACCCAACGTGATGTCGAGCGCGAACTTGCCGGGCTGCGGGACCCCGACCTCTCCCACTTGATTTCCCTTGGGGGTTGGTTAGAAGCCCTCGATTCAGCAGCCACCGCCGTTGATAAAAAATACACTCCCGAGCGTGCCCTAACCCTTTTTCGCGAAGACGTTGCAGACTACTACGCCGAATCTATTGGCTCCCTCCACCCGGACATCAGCCGGCGCCCGCATTTAATCAAGATGAGGGAACTTCTTCAGGGACTTCGTAATGCGATGGTTTTGGAAGAGAACACCAAACCTTCGGCCGATCAGGTTAAAGAAGTTACGACCGTCTCCACCCAACTTGTTGAAATAGCCCGACGTTAAATATCACCACCATGACTCTTCTCCTTGGACTTGGAATTATCGGATCCCGCAGTGCCGACCAACTCATTGCTGCCGGACATTCCCTAAAAACCTGGAACCGCACCCAAAAAGACCGATCCGAATCGATCACCGACCTCGCCGAAGCAGCATCGCAAGCCAATGTTATCTTATGTTATCTTCGGGATGATCAGGCGGTTCGAGAGGTCTTCTCGCAAATCGAAGGCCAGCTCAACGAAAGTAAAACCTTTATCAATCACGCCACCATTGATCCCGAGACCACCTTGTGGCTAGAGCGACAATGCAGAGCAGCAGGCAGCAAATTCCTAGATGCCCCATTCACTGGCTCACGCGATGCCGCCGCCTGCGGGAACCTTATTTATTATGTCGCCGGAGATCGCAATCTAGTTGAAGAGCATCGTTCCTTACTTGAGGTGACTTCCCGTGAGATTATTTATCTCGGTCTGCCTCCTGCTGCAACTGTCGTTAAAATCACAACCAATCTCGCCACCGCATCTGCTGTCCAAGCTCTCACCGAAGCTCTAGAAATTTCACGACGTTATGGGGTCGACCCGCGAGCGTGGCACGACGCAGCAAAGCTCAATGGTTGCTACGCTCCAGTGATGGGCATGAAAATCCCAACTCTCCTCGAGAACGACTTTACACCTCATTTCTCGACCGAAAACATGGCGAAGGACACCAACTACGCCATCCAACTCGCCGACTCGGCTGGCATCACCGCCGATCTCAATCACCTCACCTGGGCACGGCTTTTCGAAGCCGAGATGCGAGACGCTTCGGAAGATTTTTCCGCCACCATTCGACAGCACCAAAGTAGCGATTTAGACCTCGAGGAGGATGTCGAAATTTCCTGTAGCCGCATTCGCGTGAGAGGTCCCGATGCCGAGAGATATCTCAATGGACAGGTGACTAATGATGTCCGGCTCACAGAAGACGGACGGATTATTGACGCCTGCATTCTAGATGCAAAAGGAAGGCTTCAATTTTATGTGCACATCCATTGCGAAGAAGAAGATTTTATCGTGCAAGGCCCCATCGATCTAGCGGAGGAAATTCATGCTCGCCTCAATCAATACATTATTGCGGATGACGTCGAACTCATTGACGAAAGCCTCGATGAAACTGCTTACTTGAGTAAACCCAACGAAACTCGGCGGATCATTGATGGAATTCCCCGTTGGCCGAACGAACTTTTCGCTGGCATTCTCCCACCCGAAGCCGGAGTGGAAGAACAATCCATTTCATACACCAAGGGTTGCTACACCGGCCAGGAAGTGATTTCCCGTATGAAGCGCGCCGGAAAAACCAACCGTCATCTCGTGAAACTCTCACTCGACAAACCGCTTATTCCGACAAAAGCAAAACTCCTTGTAGAAGGTCAAGAAGCCGGATTCATCACCTCGGTTGCATCACACGTCGGAGAGGGTGAACTCGCTCTTGGTTATCGCTATCGCAAGTTCTCTGAGACCGATGAATTCGATGTCGCCTCGCCCTCCTCAGGCGATATAATTGGGAAGGCATATCTTCGCTAAATCAGCTACCTACATTCGAAACAGGCCACCCTTCTTGCCTCCAAGAACGACGGCTCCGATGATGGAAATCCCGAGGAAAACCATCGCCCAAACACCAAGCGCAGACGCCAACTCATAGCCATTCCCAAGCATCCCCAGAAGCGAGTAAATCGCCTTGGTGATCGGGAAATGCTCAGACTGCTGGGCGAGAATCAGACTATCACTGACCTCCAACATCGCGAAAGCAAAGGCAAGAATCCCCCCTGCAATCAGATTAGCACCCAGCAAAGGAAGCGAAACCCGTCGGAGAGTTCTTGCAGGGGTAGCTCCAAGCGATCGGGCTGCCTCTTCAAGCGCAAGGTTACTTTGCTGTAATCCGGCGACCGCCGAGCGAACCACATACGGGAGTCTTCTTACCGCGTAAGCTACCACTAGAAGCCAAGTAGGATTCTGGGTCGCCCCCTGCACCAAAAAATAGAAAGTTTCTCCTTTTTGGGAAAGCGCTAGGTAGCCAAAAGCCAGAACGAGGCCTGGAACTGCAAGCGGAAGCATAACTAGGGCATCAAGAAAAGCCCGTCCACGGATCGTACTTCTCACAATCACCCAAGCAATCGCCACGCCCAAGATCAAATCTACCAGAGTTGCCGCCGAAGCGTAAAAAAGGCTGTTTTGAATCGAAGGTACGACAAGCGGATGCCCAAGAGCCTCCCGATAGTGCTCAGTCGTCCAAACTTCTGGCAGAACGGTGGAATACCAATCATGAGCCAAGGAAAGCACCACCACGCCGGCGTGCGGAAGAGAAGCAACAAAAAACACTAAAAAGAAGAACAAGGTGCAAAGCCAGGCTCTCCCTCTTTTGGGGCGAACTTCCACGTTCTTCCCTTTTGGCCTTGGCGCAGTGCCCAATTTAGATCGGCCCAACACGGCTTTAGATATGATGAAAACAAGAGTCGAGACCACCAACATAATGGCCACGAGAGCATAAGGAAACGGGTTATCGCCGAGATCCTTAATACCATCGTAAACTTGTACTGGAGCGACTCGCGTAAAATCGAATACCAAAGGCACACCGAGTTCAGTGAAGGACCAAATAAAAACAATCGCACCACCGGCAAAGATGCCGGGCGTCGTCAAAGGAAGAGTGATTCGCATCAAACGCCGCCATGGAGGACATCCGAGATTTTGAGCCGCTTGTTCCATAGCTGGATCGATATTCGACAGCGATGCCGCGATATTCATATAAAGAATCGGATAAAGGTGGAGTGCATTCATAATGACAACTCCCCAAAATCGACCATCGCCCAACCAATCCATCGGCAGAGTTGGATCCATAAGGCCAAGCTTTACCAAAAAGGCATTCAGTGCGCCTTGAATCCCGAGGATCTGCTTTACTCCGACCGCGCCCACAAACGGAGGGAGAACGAGTGGAATCAGGACCAAGGCCGATAATGATTTTTTGAATGGAAAGAGGTATCGATGCCCGACTAACGCAAGGGGAAATGCGATCAGGAGAGAAGCTAGCGTGCTGGAAATTCCTAAAGCAAACGCATTCCAGAGACCTTCGGTGTAAACCGGATTCTTGAAAACTTCGCCTACAAAAGAGAGCGTGAAGCCATCTTCGGAGGAATAAAATGCTTCCTTCAATACGATAACCGCTGGGTAGAGGAAAAACACCGCGAAGAAAATAGTCACGCAAGCGGTTAAGCTATAAGCCGCGCGCTTGTTCACTTGGAATCTCCTTTCTCAGTCATGAGCGCCATACGCTCTGCCTCGCGATAGTTCCCACGAAAGTGTGCCCCCAAATCATTCATCATTCGCACCACCGCGATTTTATCGCCCGATTTCAAAGCCACTTTAATCTCTGACAAAGTGATCTCATAGCCAACTGGTGAAACGTCGTAGAATTTCGCAGTCGCCTCAGGAGGAAAGTCCGCTCTAATCAAAGCCGCCCAAGCCGCTTTCATTTCCTCGTGTGAATCAATACACATTGCGCGGATAATATTTCGTAAGGGCGTGAAGTGCCGGCCTGTTAAATCATAATCATAGATAAATTCACTCGCAACTTCATAGGGCATGACCGCGGCATCAACCATGTCTGAAAGATAGGGTTCCTGATAGAGATCTTTCCGAACAGGCAACCGTCGCAGCCCGCGAATTTTTGGCCCCATCTTTGTGCCCGGCCTAGCATTCCAAAGCATTTGCCCTTCCTTGGTGAAAATGAAGTTCACAAATTCCTGCGCAACCGTGAGGTTGGGAGCTCCTTTGAAAATCGCAACCGGGTCGACACTGTAGGAAGTACCGCCAACCGGAGAAATAAACTTTAACCGGGAGCTGCCATCTTCTTCCTTAAGCGCTTCGTTGAATGAGCGACCAAAAAAGTCAATACACATTCCCGCAATGGCATTTCCTTGGGCCACATCATGGGGAACTTTAGAAGCACCATCAGTAAAGTAACGAGCATTGGCACCGATCCGTTGGATCAGATTGAGACCCTCCACCCATCCCTTTGCGCAAGCTTCTTTACGAGGGAGATTAACAGCAAGTTGTGCGTGAATTTTTTGCTGCACTAGCATCTCAAAAGCTTTCGCAACCGACCCACTCTTAGTTGGATCGGCCAGGGCGATCCCCTTTTGAAATCCTGGGCGACCGAGGTCATCCCAAGTTGTCGGAGCCGCAAGATCTAATCGCTCCAAGCTGTCGAGATTGTAGCAGATCCCAAAAGAGGACAGACAAGTGCCAAGCCAATCATATTCTCGGGGATAGTAGCTTTCCCCGCTCTGAATTTCGGGAATCGTCCCGCTCTCAAATAGCTCGATCTCGTTCTCGAAAACGTCCAGTTTTTGAAACCGGCCAGCTTTGGCCTGACCTTTAAAATCGTAAACTCCCCCACCAAAGAAAAGATCGAGACCAATCCCCTCACTTTTGTTTTTCTCGGCCGCTTTAAAGCGGCTGTCTAACACCCTCTTAATCTCGCTCGTTCCTCCAGGAGTCCGCCAATTTACGTATACACTTTCTCCATGTTTCTTTTCATACCAGCGCGAAAATGCCTCACCGAATTCCCGACGAATAAGCTCGTTGTGTGGCGTAATGACTTCGAGACGGAGTTCGGCTTGATTCATCGCAGCTGCGTCATCGTCCCGAAGGATGATTGGGGCGGCAATCACCACTGCCATCGGGAGGAAGACTCCAAGGTATTTTTTCCAGGCCCCTTTCATCGCGCTAAAAGTGTCACATCTTGACCGGAAAACTGCAGACCCACCAGTTCCTCTCCCGGAGAACGAATAATCTTCGGGTTTTGCTCGGTCACCTGCATCACCGAACCATCCCCCAGTTCAACTGTGTACTGAATGATGCTTCCCAAATAAATCCGCTCAATGATTTTACCACTCAAATCTGCTTGAGTTGAATTAACAATCTTTACTGCTTCGGGCCGGATCGAAAGGATAACTTCTACTCCAGGTGCGGGATCCCAATCAGTCACACTCGGAGTTGCAGTTAGAGTTGCCGTTGCGGTATTCACCAAATTGTTTTCATTTGCCGTCCCCTTCAAAAGATTAGTCTCACCAATAAACCCAGCCACGTAGCTCGAGACCGGTTGCCTATATATTTCTTCGGGCGGGCCTACCTGAACAACAACACCTTGATCCATCACCGCCATTCGGTCGGCCATCGAAAGTGCCTCGGCTTGATCGTGTGTGACATAAACTCCAGTCAGGTCGTTTTCTTTGACGATGCGCCGAATTTCGGACCGCATTTCCAATCTTAACTGCGCATCAAGATTTGAGAGCGGTTCGTCAAGAAGCAGACACTTTGGCCGAACTACGAGGGCTCGAGCGAGAGAAACTCGTTGCTGCTGACCTCCGGACATTTGATCAAGTCCCCGCTTCGCAAAGCCCTCTAGCTTGACCATAGCGAGAGCCTCCTCGACCCGACACTGAATATCCTTTTTATCGACCTTTCGTTCCTCAAGTCCAAAGGCAATATTTTGCCCTACTGTCATGTGCGGCCAAAGCGCATAAGATTGGAAAACCATGGCAGCCTCTCGTTTGTGAGTGGGCAATGCTGTAACATCTCGCTCTCCAAAGAAGATTTTTCCTTTGGTCGGAGCCTCGAGGCCCGCGATACAGCGTAGCAGAGTCGTTTTGCCACATCCGCTTCCTCCCAAAAGAAAAAAGAGCTCTCCGGGGGCAATTTCGAGCGAAACGTTATTGAGCGCGGTTACATCGCCAAATTGCTTTGTTATTCCAGCGGCGCGGATTTCTTCCATAGATAGACATGCTTTAATTTCTCTCGAAAAAGGCAAGTCCAACCCAATGTAGTTTTCTTATCGCCAACCGCCATCCGGTGTGGTCAAGTTTCGTAAACAAGCTGCAAAAAATATGCCTCGCGTCGCAATCACCATCTCCGGAAAGAGTCCCCAGCCCTATCGTTTCCAACTTGACACTAAAAAAGTCTCAATTGGCCGCAGCGAAGATAATGATATCACAATCGCTTGTCCATCTGTCTCATCTCTCCACTGCACAATGGAGCGGATCGATGGTGGATATATTCTTCGCGACCGTCATTCAACCAACGGAATTAGCCTTGGTGACGATGAAATGGCTGTAATCGACCTCCGTAATGACAGCGAAGTCAAAGTCGGCGACGTCAAATTTGAATACACTCTCAGCGACGATGAGCTCGATGAGATTGACGACGAAGACTTTGTCCCTCACGCCAAAACTTCCGAGGAAGCGGCTGAAGAGCCCGAAGAGAAATCTAGGCCAAAGAAAAAATCCAAGGCAAACGTGGTCACATCACCTCGCCAACCAGCTACCCCATTCCCTCCTGCGGTTCTCGCTTCAACCAATCAGGGCAGCGGAGGCTTGTATGGCATCGCCTTGTTTGTCTGCGGAATAGCGGCATTCTATGCCGGACTTGATCACAGTTATTCCGGAAAACAGCGTGACGCCGGACGGAAAGGTGATTTCTCACTTCTTTCCGATATTAGAGACGGACGTCCTGCTCTTTCATCCGAGGAAGAGTCAAAAGAAGAAGCTGAGTAACTTCTCTGCATCGGGCCTGTGGGTTCCTCGTTCATTCCTCCAACCGGGACTTCGGATCAAACTGCACCCGGATGATACCTATGCTTACGGTCTGAGTCGCGGAGGCATTGATGAGCGCTGGTTTGGTTCGACAACCGTCACCGCCAACGAAGGCGTGCGGAGGATGAAGGCCTTTCATATGTCGTGTGGGTAAGGAACGTTTCACCCTTCTTGATGCCATTATGGCATGTGGCGCGGACATTATCGGTAGGGCCATCTGGGACAAATATGGCAAATGGCCAGTTTACTCTAAATTTTTCGACAACATGGGGACGATCCCCATCACATGCTCCAAAGTGCCGAACAAGCAGCCCTTGTGAATCAGGAAGGAAAACCAGAGTCCTACTACTTCCCGCCCCAGCACAACAATGTTGGAAACAATTTCCCATACACCTTTATGGGCCTGGAACCGGAAACGACCCGACAGCAGGTTTACGACTGCGTTGCCAACTGGGATAAGGGCGACAACAAAATTCTTGAGCTTTCGAAAGCCTACAAACTACAAACCGGAACTGGTTGTCTGATTGATCCTTGCATGCTCCGAGCTCTCTCTGCACTTACGAACCTCAGTGGGGTTCCGATGTTTTCGGGATGCATCAAAACCTTGTAGAAGGTCGTGAAGCCCCTTGGACACTTCTTGTAAAGGACATGCCAGACAATAAGCATCGGGATATCGACTTCATCATCGACCAACTTGACTGGGAAAAAAATCTCGCTCCAAACTTCAAGGGCAATCACTACCTCGAACCTGTCACCGCCAGTCAAGGTGACGGCTTCCATGATCGTTGGATTGTTTATGGTAAGGTCGATAACTTCCAATACTTCACGGCAAAAGAATTGACCGTTGAACCCGGCGACAAAGCAACAATCACCGATAACGGTTCTTATTCGGCAATCGTGGTTCAGGGTGAAGGTAAAGTAAATAATCTGAAGCTCAATTGTCCGAAGCTTCTGCGGTTCAACGAACTTTCCGAAGACGAATTCTTTGCAACCGAGTGCGCCGCTCCAGCTGGAATCACGTTTGAAAACACCAGCGCAACCGGACCTCTCGTTCTTCTGCGGTATTTTGGTCCGGAGATAAATCTGGAAGCCCCTTCCATGGGAGCTTACAGGCCATAAACCGCGATGATTAATAATCTATGCCCCCCGGATCAGACAAGTGCATGCAGGGCGCAAAGCATCCATCAGATTACTGATTGATGAACGTGGGAGGAGGCCACGCTTTTAACTCCTTCTCTTCTATCAGACCTAGCAGCATTGCGAGTAGGGACATTTGCAATCTCTCAAAAACACGGGCTCTTCTAAGTCTGAGTTCAATTTACCTTTCGGTAGGGTTTCTCTTCTTCGCCGTTCTGCAGTCTCAATTGCTTCCCCCCCCAATTGTTTAACGGTTTTTAGCGCGCTATTTTGTCGTCAATCCGCTCATTTTAGGGTGACATTTTGTCGCATCCGCGCTCAAGTTTTGGTTCACCATCAAGAGAAAAATGATCGTAGAGTTCTCAGTTTTCCTTGAGATACAGCTTGAAAGTGCACAGAAATCTCAATCTTTCCTGAATCGTAGGTATTCGTTACTACGTCACCGCATGTTGGCATACTTCTAGCATCCCACCCTTCAACTATGACAAGCTCAGACACAAATAGTAGCATCACAGTTTACATGCGGGAAATCGCAAAGACCAAGCTTCTAACTCCCATGGAGGAGATCGAACTCGCTGCCCGTATTGCGAAAGGCGACGAACGAGCGCGAGCTAGAATGATTGAGTCTAACCTTCGTCTCGTTGTAAAGATCGCTAAAGACTATACCAATTACGGAGTCCCTCTAGTCGACCTCATCTCTGAGGGTAATATTGGGCTGATTCGTGCCGTCGAAAAATTTGACCCTAACAAAGGAGGGAAACTCAGCACCTACGCGGCCTGGTGGATCAAACAATCGATTAAGCGGGCCCTCGCCAACCAAGGAAAGACGGTCCGTCTTCCGATACATCTTGTCGATAAACTCGCAAGAGTCCGCCGAATTTCAGCCCTTCTGGCCGAGGATCTTGGTCGGGAACCAACAGATTCTGAGCTCTCAGAAGAACTAGGTATTCCACGAGAAAAGCTCGCCTTGCTCCTGCAAGCATCCAAACAAAACCGCTCCATGGATGAGTCCACACATGATGACAGCACCGCGAGTTTCGGAGAAATATTAGCTGACGACCATGCCATCAATCCCCTTGAAGCACTGAGTCACAAAAATGGACTCGATGAGCTCGACGTCGTTCTTGACACCCTTAACGAGAGGGAAACTGAAATTATTGGCTCTCGGTTTGGGCTCAACGGCAAAAGAGTCCTTACCCTTGAAGAAATTGGAAGAAACTTCGGAGTCAGCCGGGAACGCATCCGACAGATTCAAAATGTCGCGCTCAACAAGATGCAAAAAGCTCTCACCAAAAAGAACGCAATCGCGCCTCCTAAACTTCGGAAGTCACTAGTCTAGGTCATACTTTTACATCTGACCGTCGAGCAGCCTCTTCAACTCCTCTTGGAAGCTCACTAGGTCTGCTTCAGAAGGTTCGTAACCTGGCTGATCCGGATCGATCGATGGACGGCCCATTTCATCGATGAGCCACAGACCTTTCATTCCGTCACTAAAAGTGACCGTGCCGCTGACCATTGAGCCTGGGCGTGCAACTTGATCAAGCGTAGCTGAAACGCTTTCTCCAGTTGACTTTGATGGGTCAAGATTTGCTTCCTTCTGAACCTGTGGAGTTTCGACGACATCTGGAGTAAGCCCTTCAGGCTCCTCTTCATCGACTTGGAAATCGAGCGCCAGATCTAGAGAAAGAAATCGCGTGTCCATGTAGGTTGCATTAAAGCCGAGGTCATCCTTCAGCCGCTTTTGAACATCCGCCATCTGAGCGCCCTCGGCAACCCAGTCCTTAACCATTTCAACTTGTTCCTTGCTCAAATCGGTGACGCTAAACATATCGAATTGCTAAGCGCCCAGAGTGAAAAACCCAAGACTCAATTCACGCACGATGCCACTTCTTAACGAAGTCTAGCATTTTCCTCTCCTGATCCTCGATCGATTTCACCAAAGCGAGCTGAGTTCGGCATCGATCCAAATTATGATTATCACGATGAATCTTGAAGTACTTGTCTCCTTCCAGATGGTCAGTCAAAAAACGGATTCCCGTCTCTAGTGAGATCAATTTAGCTGAAAAAGGAAGCAGATCGATCTCCAACGGAGTGAGAAAACTCGCGGCGGTCTCGAGGTAGCCTTCGACAATTGCCTCAAACATAGGGAGTCGCATCTCAACTTTGGAAGCATCAGGCTCATCCTCGGCGACAGGACTCGTAGCGCCCCGGATCAAATCTCCAAAATCGTAAAGAGCGAGTCCCGGCATCACCGTATCCAAATCAATCACACAAACCGCCTCATCAGTCTCCTCATCGATCATGACATTATTAAGTTTGGTGTCATTGTGCGTTACCCTCTCGATTAAACGTCCAGCTGCAAGATGCTCCAAAAGCACTCCGGTAATCGACTCTCTTGAGGTAATAAAATCGATCTCCTGCTGAACATCCTTAACCCGATCGCAGGAATCATTTTTAATCGCTACCATCAGCCGGGCATATCGTTCAGGAGTATTGTGAAAGCCCGGAATGGTGACCTCCACCTTTTCGATCGGAAGATCACTCACGAGATCCTGAAATGCCCCGAAGGCCTTAGCCGCCTGATAGGCTTGGCGGGAATTTTCCACCACGTCGTAAGTCCTGCATCCCTCGATAAAATTATAACAGCGCCAGATTCCTCCAGAAATGCCGGAAACACAGTTTTTGCCATCTCTCCCAGGATAAAGATTAAGAGTCTGGCCACCAAAATCCCGTTTTTTGCGAAATACCTTCCGATTGATATGATTGGTCACCCGCGCGATGTTTTTCATCACCACTAGAGGTTTTGGAAAAACATTCTCGTTAATTCGCTGAAAAATATATCGCCGGATTCCCCCGTCCTCATTCCGATAAGCGGCTAGATAGGTCGTGTTGATATGACCACTTTGAACCTCCTCACCATCGATAAAGGTTCCATCGATTGCAAATTGGCTACCAATTCCGGCAATATCATCTTCTCGAGTCTTCATTGGGTGCCCCAATTTACTTTAGTTCTGTTAACAATTCAAGCCACGAGTTTGATTCTCTCTCCCGAGAAAACAATAGGACTCGATGATCTAACAGACGGCTCCACTCTTCAAGATCTACCCGTTGGTCCATTATACTGTGTAGAGCTTCACCCATTTCCCCTTCTTGGAAGTAACCTGGATAATCATCTCCCAAAAGGCCCACGTTTCCTTCAATCCTACTGGCCAAAACCGGAACACCCATCGTCATCGCCTCCAGAACTGCATTGGCTCCTCCTTCCAGAGTTGAGCTATTTATGGTTAGTGAACTTTTGGCACACAGCGCCAGCGAATCCTCCCTCGGCACTCCCCCAAACCAACGATACCTTTCGTCTTTTTGCGCCCAGTCCTCCATTGTTTTGCGGGACTCCTCATCTAGAGCCTGTCCGATTTGCCAAACTTCGACATCACACCACTCCGGGTGCTGAGCTACAGTTTCAATCGTCAAAAATGGTCGTTTTACGGGCCGCAGATGGCCCACTACCGAGATCACAAACGGCGATTGGCTTGGCGAGGCTTTGATCGAAATCGGATCGAGACTTGAACGGATCACCACCGTTTTTTCACGCACCTCCTCGGGAAGCCTTAGAATCGCTGCCTCTTGTGGCACAACGATCCGATCCGCCGCTTGCAGGGCGTCGTGACCAATTTGAGAACCCTCCGGGAGTCCCTGATAGATATCCGTGCCCGTCAGCAAAGTGATCACTTTTCCTTTCGGGGTCTTCTTCTTAAAATCAAAAATCGCCGGAGCACCTTTAACGGCATGGAGGGAAATCAGAACATCAGCGGGATCGTCATCATTGCCATGCGAACCTCTCGCCTCGACGCCCCCTTCTTTCAGCATCATCACAATTCGATCGGTAGTGACCGAGTTTCCCTTCAGTTCGGACAGTGGATAAGGAGAAGCTACGCAAACCTTCATAACGGAAGGACCTCGTAGCCCTCGCGACCGTCCTTCACCATCCAGCCATTCTTAGCCAACTCGTCACGATAACGATCCGAGGCAGCCCAGTCCCTGTCCTGACGTGCCTGCCATCGACACTCGGCAAGCTTGGCGATCTCCTCCGGGACTTCGATTCCCTCGGGTTCAGGCAAAGTCAGTCCAAGAGCGGCAAGGACCGTAAAGAATCCGCGCCAATCTTCCAGAGATCTCGCTGTCTTGAGATTCCCAAAAAGTTCGCCTAGGGCCGCGGCAGTATTCAGATCCTCGTTCAATCGCTCGAAAGCACCGGAAAAAACACCCAGACTCCCCCCCTTGGCTAACTCGCGATATCCGGGGGCTGTTCGGCCGTCAGCCGCTTTCGCCAACCTCCCAAGAGCTTCGCGGGCAGCGTGAAGAGACTCCATCGTAAAGTTCAACTGCTTCCGATAATTCGCCCCAATCAGGACATAACGAACCTCCATCGGCGACCAACCTTCGTCAGCCAAATCGGCTAGGGTGTATAGAGTCCCACTCGATTTCGACATTTTCTTACCATTCACCAATAGGTGCGTGGAGTGAAACCAATGCCGAGCAAATTCCCCGCCGCACGAGCATTTGGACTGCGCCAATTCGTTCTCGTGATGCGGAAAGACCAAGTCCTCCCCACCGCTGTGAAGGTCGAATGTCCTGCCGAGGTATTTCAAAATCATCGCTGAGCACTCGAGATGCCACCCCGGCCGACCTTCGCCCCATGGGCTATCCCAATAGTTGTCACCATCCTCGTCACGACGACTTTTCCAGAGAACAAAATCAGCGATATTATCTTTTTCGTATTCGTCGGAATTAGCCCGCTCGTTCTGGGTTTTCCCCAAGTCGAGTTCACGTGTATCGAGACGCGATAACTTTCCATATTCAGAAAATGAAGCGATTTTGAAATACACCGAACCATCATCCGACGCATAAGCGTGCCCCTTTTCCACCAGTTCTTCGATCATCGCAACCTGCTCGGGAATATGCTCCACCGCACTCGGCTCGATGTGTGGCTTTAGGCAATTTAGGGACTCGCAATCAGCGTGAAACCTCTCGCGCCATTGAGCAGTGAAATCAGCCAATTCCATGCCCACCCCCACTGAATCACGGATCGTCTTATCGTCCACGTCCGTTATGTTGCGGACATGCTTGGTTTTCACGCCACCTAACTCGAGGACCCTCCGCATCACGTCCTGTATTACAAAAGTTCGAAAATTACCGATGTGAGCCGGACCGTATACCGTCGGGCCACAGCAATAAAATCTGAAGACCTTGCCATCAACCGGCTTCAGGGGAACGACTTCACGCGTTAGAGTGTCAAACAACCTCACGGCCCGAGCATTAACAACCCCACTGATCCGGGCAATCGAATTTCCCAAGATTGCGTCTCTTCTCTTTTCTGCCAGACTCCCTATATGAGCAAACGCTCCCGGATTATCTTAATTGGCATTATTCCAATCTTGGCCGTCTCGACGACAATTCTAGGAATTGGTCTTGGGGGACGCCTTCCCGGGCTTGCCGGAGAAATCTTCCGTAAGATCACCGGGTTCATGTTCACCCCAGTCTTCCTAGAGCTGACCTTTGCCTTTCTTGGCCTTCTGGCTGTTTTTTTGATCAACAACATCCGCCTCCAGAAACAAGGCGATGAGTATATCTCACTCGAAATTGAAGAGGAACAAAAAGAACAAAAACCATGAACCTTGCAAATCTTCGCGAAGACTACACCAAGGGTGGAATCAGTCGAACTAGCATCAAGAGTGATCCTTTCACTCAGTTTGAGGAATGGCTCGAAGTCGCCCATAAACAACAGATCCCGGACGCCAATGCCATGACCGTAGCCACCGCCGGAAAAGATGGCGTAGTGACCTCTCGAACTCTACTTTTAAAAGGAATCGTCGACGGTAACCTACAATTCTTCACGAACTACCGCTCACAGAAGGCTCGGGACCTCACTGAGAATCCAAATGCCTCAATCACCATCCTCTGGAAGGAATTGGAACGCCAAATCTGTGTTCGAGGAACCGTGGAAAAGACCTCACGGCAAACCTCTGAAAACTATTTCAAAATCCGGCCCTACGATTCTCAGATCGGCGCCTGGGTTTCCGAACGTCAATCCGAGTCCATTGTGGATCGCGCGACTCTCGCAAGCCGGCAAAACGAACTTGAAGAAAAATTCCCGGAAGGCACCGAGGTTCCCTGCCCAGAATTTTGGGGTGGTTACCAGCTTACACCAAAATATATTGAATTCTGGCAAGGCCGTCAGGGCCGCCTTCACGATCGCCTTTGTTTTTTCAGATCCGGCGAAAATTGGGACCTGAGACGACTCAGTCCCTAGTTGGACACTTTCTCCTTCAAGGCTCCTTTGATCTTCCCCGGGAAATCGGTGGTCACGGATCGTGTCCCCCGATCCATAAACCACTGGGCAATCTCGGTTTCATTAACAGTCCAAACATGATGCTCAAATCCAGCCATTTGCAACTTGGCAATAAAATCATCATTGATACCAGCTCTGCTCGAGCTCATTCCATCTGCCTTCACCTTGCGCAAAGTTGTTAGAGCTTCTTCCAATGACGGCGTGAACGTGCCATCTTGATTCCGCTTCACATTGGAAAGCCAGTAGGCCTTGAAATGAGGAGCCCTCATCTTCACCGCCTGAATCACCTTGGCATCAAAACAGATGAAAATGACCTGCTCTTTTTTAAGCTGGGATTTAGAAATTTCTCTCAAAAGCGGCGGAATGATTTCAAGCCCACACTTGATCTCAATGTAGATCTTTTTCTTCGCCGGAATCGTCTCGAAAACCTCCTCGATCGTTGGAATCGAGGTCCCCTTAAAAGCGGCCCCTTTCTTAAAACCCACATCTAATTTTTTGAGTTCCGCCAAAGTGGTATTCTTAACCACCAGATTTTCTCCTGCCACCTTTTTGGTATTTCCGTCATGAATGCAAACCACTTGTCCATCCTTGGTGAGATGAAAATCGCCTTCGATCGCGTCAGCTCCCTGCTTCCATGCCAAATTGAATGCCGGAATAGTATTTTCAGGAGCCTCACCCGATGCGCCGCGATGCGCTACCACCATCGGTTTCCCCACCAAAGTAAATTGACCTACAACAATGAAAATTATGATGTAAAAAAGGACTCTCATTGCACAAACGATGTCCTATCGCACTAGAAAGCAAAGGGTAAATTCACAAGGCTCCCTTGAGGATCAACTGCCAGCCTCTCGATGGAAACGCGTTACCCTTCTTGCATCTCGACTGAAAATACCGGAAAGCACCGAAATGCGGAGCATTTTCTCTTATGAGAAAAACGTCTTAGAACTCTTTCTTACTGAAGAGACCCTACCCGGAATTACCAAAAAAACGCCGCATCTTGAATGCGGCGATTGGGGAAATTGATAAGATCAAAAATCAACTTCCAATCAAAGTGTTTCCCTGAAGAGTCGCTCCTTCCTCCATGCTAAGGGTCTTGGTTTTGATATCTCCCTTGAGCAAAGACTTCTCTTTTAGCTCACAACGGTCGGATGTAATTGTCCCTTCAACCTTTCCGTAGAGTTTCACCTCACCGGCCTTAACATCACCCTTAATATTGGCATTCTCAGCAATCGTCACCTTACCCTTGTCAGAGATGATCTCGCCATCGATTTTACCGTCAACGATCATGTCATTTGAAAACTTGATTGATCCATTAATTTCGAGCCCCTGAGTGAGGATGTTGGTTGCATTTGCCATAATCTTGGATGGAGTCCACCAGCTTTCGCCACCTCTGGCAATGCCATTTTTGGGAAAGCTTTTGACAAAAAGCCCCGCAAAGAGGACCACTCTAGCGTGAGTTTCGCAAGTCAGTTCGAACCCCTCATGGAGGACCCAACTCCTCTCATGCGGAGATTTCGTAAATTACTTGATCCCTGCGCCGATCGACAACTCGAGAGCATGGCGCGTCAGAGCCAAACCCTGACTCGGCGGCACTTCGGTAAGACGATGCGTCTCTTCGCACCACTTTACCTTTCAAACGAATGTGTAAATAACTGCCAATACTGCGGGTTTTCTCGTAATAACCCCATCCTCCGAACCACTCTCACTATTCCTCAGGTTGTCGCCGAGGCCAAACATCTTTACGATTTAGGCTTCCGAAACATTCTCCTCGTGGCCGGCGAGCACCCTAAATTTGTTTCAGACGGCTACCTTCAGGAGTGCCTCAATGCTCTAAGAGCCCTAATCCCAACTATCGGAATCGAGGTGGGTCCGATGGAGGACCAACAATACAGCGAGCTGGTCGATCACGGGGCCGAGGGCCTCATCGTTTACCAAGAAACCTATCACCAAGAAACTTACGAAGTGCTCCACACCGCTGGCCCTAAGAAGAATTTTCATTGGAGACTAGATTGCCCTGAGCGCGCTTACGCTGGAGGATTTCGTAGAATCGGAATTGGCGCGCTCTTCGGCCTAGCCAACTGGCGCTACGAAGCAATTTCGCTAGCCACTCACCTCGACTATCTACTCCGTCATTGTTGGAAGGCCAGCTTCACTATCGCTTTCCCTCGCATGAGACCCCATGCGGGGAACTATCAATACAAACCCGATCCGGAATTATCTCTAAACGAACGAAATCTCGTGCAATTACTCACTGCATTTCGCATTTGCTTCCCTCAAGTTGGGATTGTCCTTTCGACCCGAGAACCTGCAGAACTTCGCGATTCACTCTTCCCTCTCGGCGTCACCCATATTTCAGCTGGTTCCCAAACCGATCCCGGCGGCTACACTGGCGCGGGAACCGAAGACCTTCACCTAACACTCAAGGGACTTCGGGTTGAGCTTGAAAAAGAGCAAGCTCATGACCGGGCCACCGGACAATTCGAAATCGATGACAAGCGGCCTGTCGATGAAGTCGCCCGCATTCTCAAAACACAGGGATTTGATCCAGTTTGGAAAGACTGGGATCCCGCTATTCTGACCCATTTATGAACCTCACAATCAACGGCGAGACTCGAAAATTTGACGATAACCTCAATCTTCAGGCCCTCTTAGTAGTATTAGGGCTCGCTAAGAAGCCAGTGGTTGTTGAACTCAACCAGAAGGCGCTCGCACCTTCTGAGTTCGAGGACCAGAAGCTCAATGATAGCGATCAACTGGAGATCATTACAATTGCTGCTGGGGGATAGCCTGGTTCGTTCACTTGTTTTCGGAATCTGACTTGGGCTCAACTCGCTTGATAAACTGAGGGGGAGCGGCCTCATCTTTCTTCATTATCACGGTGAAGACGAGGACGCCAATAACTGCGATCAAGCACCCTAAGAAAATATAATGCATAAGTGCCATATTCCGCTGAAGCCGAACCATCGTTTCGCTCACTTTCTCCTCAGTATCCTGGACATTCTGAAAAAAGTTCTCCATTCGGATGTCAGAATCTTTCATCCGTTCCTGCACCCGGTCAAACGTCTCCATCGTTTCCCTACTGGTTTCGTCCATACCCTTCAACGTGTCATTGAACCCGTCCATTGAACCCGCCAGACGATGATCTCTCTCATTATTGAACTTCAATTGGGTGTGAATTTCACCCAAAGTTTTGCCCACCACGTGTTGAGATTCTCTGAACTGTTCAATCCCTTGATCAAGCCCCTTGATCGCCTGCGGCAGATGAACCAGTGATTCCCTCAGTATCATATTATTCTCACTTTGGGAGTCCAATTGGCCACGAATAGAACGGACGAGATCGACCATCTCTAAATACCCTTCCGAGATTCGTGCCAGCTGTTGGTCACGCTTGGAAGGACGCTTCCAAAAAGTCCACTTGCTTAGCTTCTTTTCTGGAACAGATAGTTCCTCATGCTTGAGCCGCTCAGGACCAAGCACCTCGATTTGTTCGGTAGATTTTACTTTTTTTGTAACCAGTTCTGCCACCCTATCAGGGTCAGGGATAATTGGCTTGGCCACCTCTTCCACCTTTCCCTCAATCGATTCTTCAAACTCAGTGATATCGACCTTAAAGGCACTTTCATCATCCAGAGTCAGTTCAATATTCTCAAACTCCGATTCAACTACCGGATAAATCTTTTCGCGATCCAGAGCGACCGGCTTGATCGAAGGATATCGCGGTTTGGCTTCAATCTTTGTCTCAGGTGCCGAAGGTTTCTCACCACTTAAATTCGGTTCGTCCAGAAACCCTTCAGAAATGGGCATAGGAATATCGGAAGAAACGACAGACTCAGTCTCTTCCTTTTCCCCATAAACCTTTGCCGGGTCCAACAACCCCACTTTCACGGAAGGCTTCCTCACCGGATAGTTGCCAAGCGTTGGCTTCAAAACTGCAGCTGCAGATTCTTCAACCGTTTTCACAACCTCCTCTTTTCCTGAGAAAGCCACTGGCTTAACAAAGGGGGGAGATGGCGAAGGGACGGGAGCTGGAGTGAGAGGCACGAAGTCTGAGCTAAGGTCAGTCTTGACTCCTCCCCCACTTCCCGAATCTCCAGATGCTGTGGTCGCCTCTTTTTCATAGTCACTCATAATCGCATTTTTTATTTGGACACACTAAAGCGCTTTCAAAAAAAACTGCAATCAATCCTAAAAAAAGAATCAAAAACTACAAAATCTCAACTTTCATAAGCTTTCCATCCACCTTGGTCAATATTTCACCGCGACAACGCTTGTTCACTGAGATATCTAAACCTTGCCAGTCGCACTATGTCCGCCCCTCAAAAAGCCCTCAGGAAATACTTCGGTCACGATTCTTTCCGCGGCGGCCAAGAAGTGGTCATCGGTTCCATCTTATCAGACCGATCTGCCCTCGCAGTATTTCCAACGGGAGGGGGGAAATCACTCTGTTACCAACTTCCCGCCTTACTTCTCGATGGGCTCACTCTCGTGGTCTCACCACTCATTGCCCTGATGAAAGATCAGGTTGACTCACTAGTCGCAAAAGGAATCCCAGCAGCTCGACTCGACTCCACTCTTTCGGCAGACGAAACCAATAAGCTCTACCGCAGACTTGAGAACAACGAAATCAAGCTCCTTTATGTGGCACCCGAGCGCCTCGCTAACGAAAAATTCCGAACGCGCCTTGCGAAAACTCCTCTCGCTCTGCTTGCAATCGATGAAGCCCATTGCATTTCCGAATGGGGACACAATTTCAGGCCTGACTACCTCAAGTTGACTCGTTTTGCCAGCGAACTTAAAATCCCCCGTGTCCTTTGCCTCACCGCGACAGCCACTCCGAAGGTTGCAAAGGATATTTGCAGGCACTTCCAGATTAGCCCTCAAGACCATTATCAACTTACCTTTTATCGCCCAAACCTCAATCTTGTAGTCACGCCTATCGCCGAACACGCTCGCCGTGCACACCTCCTTGAACAGATCCGAAAGTCACCCATCCAGCCGACCATTATTTACACGACTCTCCAGCACGGAGCGGAATCCCTCGCCTCTTTTCTAAAGAGTAAAGGACTCCCCGTCCGCCCCTATCACGCCGGACTTCGATCTGAAGCCCGCTCGGAAATCCAGGACGCCTTCATGTCCGGCGAAGTTCCCATTATCTGTGCTACCATCGCCTTCGGAATGGGAATCGACAAATCAGACATCCGTGCAATTTACCATTACAACCTCCCCAAATCGCTCGAAAACTACACCCAAGAAATCGGTCGTGCCGGACGGGATGGTAAACAAGCACACTGCGAACTACTGGCCTGCGAAGATGATCTCCGAACCCTCGCCAACTTTACTTATGGTGACACCCCACAACCCGATGCACTTCGTGCCATTCTCCGCATCCTTCTAGACCAACCCGGAGAATTTGACATCTCAACCTACGAACTTTCGCGCTCCCACGACATTCGCCCACTGGTCATTAACACCCTTCTTACCTACCTCGAACTGGAAGGTTTTCTCAGAGCCACCTCTCCATTCTACTCTACTTACAAGATTTCGTTAACACGAGATTTTGAGTATCTCTTAAACGGATTCGATTCAAATCGTCAGTCCTTTCTCCGTAAACTTTTCGACACCGCCAAGCCTGGCTATAAATGGCTCGAGCTCAACCCTGAGGAGGCAGCTACCGAGATCGGTGAGCCCAAAGAAAAAATCCTGAAAGCAATTGGCTATCTCGAAGATCTCGAGGACATCGCTGTAAAGCCATCTGGAGTTCGTCAGGGTTATCGACTTCTCAAAAAGCCCGATGATCTTCTCGCCTTGACCCGACGAGTGATCGATCTTTTTCAACGCCGCGAAAACTCGGACCTCCAGCGACTTCAGGGGGTAGTCGCACATGCGCTAGAGCCATCTTGCCTCTACGCATCGCTCCTCGATCATTTTGGCGAAGAAATGGAATCTTGCGGTCACTGCTCGCGCTGCCGTGGCGACGTCCCACCGGCGTCGCTCCCGTCATCAACTCCTCCCGAAATTACCGATGAGAACCTCAGGTTAATTCAAAACCTAATCAACCTCAAACAACCCGGTCTCCGGGCGCCCCGGGCTCTCGCTCGTTTTCTTTGCGGCATGACCTCTCCCGCCACCACTTACTCATGGTATCTCCCCGACGGAGCCCGCCGCAAACAGCGCCTGACTTCGCACGATGCCTACTCTCTTCTCGAGCTTCACCCTTTCGAATCAATCCTCGAAATTTGTGAGGCGCAAATTATCCACTGATTAACCCCATGAAAAAACTCCTCTTCTTCGCCATCCTACTTCCTGGATTTTCACAAGAACCAATCACCCGGATTGCCTGTGGTTCCTGTTACAAGCCGGAACGTGACAATGGAATTTTTAAAGCTATCGCAGCCGATAAGCCACAGATTTTCCTGTTCATGGGCGACAATATCTACGCGGACACTTCTGACCCGAAGGTAATGAAAGAAAAATACCGCAGCCTTAACATCCAGTCAGACTATGCGGCTTTTGCAAAAACCGTCCCTATTATTCCAATTTGGGATGATCACGACTACGGACTCAACGACGCTGGCCGTGATTACAAGATGAAGGAAACTTCCGCACAACTTTTCTTCGAAGCTTTTAATTTCCCAAAGCACCACGAAGCCCGAAAAACTCCCGGCGTCTATCACTCGCGGACCATGGGACCTAAGGGAAAGCGGGTTCAATTCATCATGCTCGATACCCGCTACTTTCGGAGTCCGCTGGTAAAAATTAAGGAGGGAAAAAGAAAAGTTTATCAAATCGAAAAAAGTCCCGATGCCACCATTCTCGGCAAAGCCCAGTGGCAATGGCTGGAAGCTCAGCTCGAAAAGCCCGCTGAATTACGCATCATCGTCAGCTCCATCCAAATTATTAACACCGACCACCGTTTTGAAAAATGGAGTAACATTCCAAACGAACGCACGAAGTTTTTAAAGCTACTTGGAGACTCCAGCCCGGAGCCCACCATTCTTCTTAGCGGCGATCGTCATCTTGCCGAGATCTGCCGAATACGGGCCGACGGAAAAGAAAACCTTCCTTTTGACCTCTACGAAATGACCTCTAGTGGAATGACTCATGCAGGAGCACCTAATGACCCATCTCCCCTCAGGGTTCCCGGAACCTACTCAAGAGAAATAAATTACGGATTAATCGACATCAACTGGGGCAAAAAGAAACCAAAAGTGACTCTCTCGGTAAAAACACCAAGCCAGAATATCAACTCCAGAATCAACTCCGTTATCGATTTCAATAAACATTCAAAGACCAAATAATATAGAAGTAGGGCTAGAGTAGATCCAACTGATCCTCTTCCTCCTCAAACTTCACCCCCACCCCGAGAAGCCTTACCGATTTACCCTCTCCACGGCTCCACGCCAAACTAAGAAGTTCTCTATACACTGATTCATCCATTCGTCTCCCCGCCTTCTCAGCAGTAGTCTGGGTGAAATCCTCAAATTTTAACTTCACCACCCTTGATTTAATTTCCTGACTGGATTTGCGTCTCACCGCTTCCTCAACTTCGGATTTCAACTTGCGAAGAACGTTCATGAGCCAGCTAACATCATCAATGTTTTCCCGAAAGGTTCGTTCCTTCGAAAGTGACTTTCTCGTTCGACTCACTGAAACCTCCCGGTCATCACGGCCGCGACATCTATCGTAGAGTTCAAGCCCCCACCGCCCAAGCTTTTCAGCGACCTCGACCTTACTGAATCGCTGGAAATCGCCACAGGTCTCGACCCCTAAACGCGCCAAGGTTTCCTGCCCTTTCTTTCCCACTCCTTGAAGTTTAGCAACCCGTAAGCCCCGCATAAAACCATCAACATCTTCGAGCGTCACCTCCAGTTGGCCATCAGGTTTATTCCAGTCACTTGCCACCTTCGCAATCATCTTGTTCGGAGCGATTCCCGCCGAAGCTGTAAGTCCGGTCTCTAAATAAATGGCACAGCGTATTTCTTTCGCCAATGACGCCCCAGATTCAGCGCGATGACTCACATCAAGATAGGCCTCATCCAAAGAGAGGGGCTGAATAATATCAGTGTAGCGTCCAAAAATCGCTCGGATTTTTGATGATTCCTCACGGTAAACATCAAACCGAACCGGAGTTAGGATAATCTCTGGGCAGAGCTGCCTAGCCATAAAAACCGGCATTGCAGAGTGACACCCGAACTTACGAGCTTCGTAATTGGCCGTCGTCAACACCCCCCGCCCCGTGCTCCCACCGACTCCGACTGGCTTTCCATCTAGCGAGGGATCATCGCGCACTTCAATGGCCGCATAAAAGCAGTCCATGTCAATGTGGATGATCTTCCGAACCATATTAGTAATCTAGCCACGCCAAATCACTGAAACAATCGGCTAATTAAATATCAAAGAAATCCTCACCAAAGGCTCCAGATTTCTGCAAATAGTAGTCGTAACCACCGGAGTATTTTTTCACCTCACCATCGGAGATGTGCCAAGTGTGTTCAGCAAGCGAACGAATGAAGTGCACGTCGTGAGAAATAAAAACTAGAGTTCCTTCATACTGCTTTAGGGCAGAGACAAGAGCTTCGATAGAAGTCAAATCAAGGTGAGTAGTAGGCTCGTCCATCAAAAGTAGATTGGGAGGATCCACGAGAAATTTCACAAGCGACAGACGCGATTTTTCACCACCGGAGAGAATTTTAACCCGCTTAGAAACGTCATCTTTTTTGAAGAGGAATGATCCAAGAATAGCACGCGCTTCATTTTCACGCATGCCACCACCAGCTTCAATAACCTCCTCAAGCACCGAATTATTTTCATTCAAGGTCATAGCCCGATGCTGGGAGAAATATCCGATCTTTGTGGTTGTCCCAACATTCCGGCGACCAGCGTCCCCTTTTTCGATCCCCGCAATCATCTTCATGAGAGTCGATTTTCCGGAACCATTCGGTCCCACCAAAACAATGCGATCTCCCCGTTCGATGTGAACATCGAGATTCTTATAAAGCAAATTATCACCATAGGATTTGTCAACATTCTCGAGGGAAATCACCCGTTGGGTTGAGCGTGGTGGCTGGGGGAAATGAAAATGGAAAAGCTTTCGTGGCTTTCGCGGCTTGGCCAGACGCTCCATCTTCTCAATCATCTTAACCCGGCTTTGGACTTGCGACGCCTTCGAGCCAACCGAACGGAATTTATCAATAAATTCCTGAATGCGGGCGATTTCCTTTTTCTGGTTTTGGAAAGCCTTCATCTGCTGATCGTAGCGCTCGTCCTTCAGCTGCAGATACTTGGTGTAGTTTCCGGTGTAATTGATGAATTTTTGTTCATCAATTTCGTAAACTTTCTCGACCACACCGTCCATAAACGAACGATCGTGTGAGATGATGAGGAGCGCACCGGGATACTGCTGGAGATATTTCTGAAACCACATCAAGGAGTTCAAATCCAGATGGTTCGTTGGCTCATCGAGCATAAGGAGATCGGGCTCTTCGACAAGCAAGCGGGCAAGGTGAGCTCGCATGATCCACCCTCCGGAAAACATATTAGCAGGACGGTCAAAATCTTCCTGAGAATACCCCAAACCAGAGAGGATCTTCTTAGCCTTGGGCTCAAGTTGGTAACCATTTAACTCCTCCCAGCGATCTTGAGATTTACCAAATTCTTCGGAATCCTCCGCCATTGTCCGCATCGTCTCTAGCACCTCGCGATGCTCTGCGGTGATACCCATCGCGATTTCCATAATGCTAGCATCCCCGGGATCTCCAGCTTCCTGAGCGAGGTATCCCACCATGCCATACTCATCAAGATCAACAGTGCCTTGGTCGGCATCTTCTTCCTTTAAGACAATCTTGAAGAGGGTCGATTTACCAGCGCCGTTTGGCCCCACCAACGCAACTCGCTCGCCCCAATTGATGGTCATTTCCGAGTTTTCGAACAGGATGCGACCACCTAGGGCCTTAGTCATTTTCTTGATCGTCAACATGGCGAAGTGGATGTCGGGGCTGTTCGCTCGAGAGTCAAGAAGTTTGCGGTTACGCTGTTGAAACCTCAAAAGGTAGCAGAGACCTATCTTTTTACGGCTTCAATCCTGCCCTCAAGTAATTTAGCAGCCTTTGTTTTTTTCATTTTTTTCAAAACTTGGTGAAATCCCTCTAAGGTCGCGAGATGATTTGGACGCAAGGCTAGACCTTCACGAAAGGCCTCCTCAGCCTTCTCCAGCTTCCCATCCTGAAGGTAAAACAACCCTAGCCGCCACTTCATCGGATAATCCACTGAAGGAGGGAGCAGATTAGAAGGACTCCCCTGCCGGTCGGAGGCAGAGCGAAACCAAGTCGCAGCCGAGAGGCGAATCGCCCCATCTTCATTCTGAGCAATCAAGCCTCGGAGTTCTGGGACCATCATCAGCAGTGTATTCATCGCCCGCGCCCAGTCGGAATAACTACTAGTCTTAGAGGCAAGCTTCTGGGTCTTCCCTAAGGCATCAACCCTGAGCAAAAACTGATCGAAGAGGGCTTTACTGCTCTTCATGTCTTTATCCGCAATCGCCATGCGGACAGCCAAGTAAATCGCAAGACAATTTCGGTAAGGCAAAGCGAGTGATTTATCCTTGTACCATTGCTCTTCTGGCAATGTCTCAAGAATCTTCTGCCCCTTCTTAAATGAAGCAATGTCGCTTCGGCCCATCATAATACGTGCACCCACATTGCGACCTTCCCAGAGCAGTAATCCCGCTCCGCGCGAGAAAAGGCGCTTTTCGTCAACTTTAATTTCAGCAAGCTCCTTCCCAACTTCTTCAGCCTTTCTTTTTTCCCCTTTCATTTCATGAAGAGTCGCCAGGTAGATTTTGGAACGAATCCAGCCATCGCAATCATAAAGATTTACCTTCTCTTCATTCATGTAGGCTTCGTAAGAACTGACAGCATCATTCGCAGCTTGAATCGCAAGAGCTGCGTTGCCACAACGAGCTTCGACGTGAGCCAACATGAGGTGGTATGGAGGATATTTCGGCAGCAGCCTTACCAATTTTCGGGCCACTGGCAAAACCTCGCCACGAAGCTTTGAAACATTGAAGGGAGCCTCAGCCTGGCTGCTAACCCAAAAAGCCATAACCGAAAGATGGTCAGGATGTTTTTCTAGCATCTTCTTGATGCCTTCATTCGCTCTTTTCTGACCTATCAATGGTTTACCTCCGCTATCAAATCCATCTCTCTGGAGAAATAGGGAAAATAGACGAGCCTGAATATCGGCTGGATATTTTTCCGAGAGTGAATTAAAGGCCAACCCCGCGGTTCTTACACCGCTGGTCAACAAGTATCCGGCGGCTTGCGCATATCGTTTCTCCAGATCGGACCAACGGATTTTCTTTGCCGCGATCTCCGACTCCAGCAAATCAAGCATTCTATCAACTGCGGCCTTTCGTTCGGAGAAAAATTCATGTTGGCTTCCGGCCAAACTCATTGCAATTCCCCAGTATGCCATCAGGCAGTTGGGATCCAACTTGGCAGCCTCACAAAAGTGCCGATAAGCTTCAAAATCCCAAGAAGCGTTCATTCGGCCAAGTCCTTGCGCAACATGGCTAGCCGCCATTTCGGAGCTGGAGGAAATCGCCATATGCCCCTCACCCAGCGCTGCTATAACCTTTGGTTTCCCAAGTTTGACGACAACCGGGTGGATGACATCTTCTACTTTAAAATTCTCGGCAGCCACCTCACCGCAGAACCCAAGGGAAGATATCAAAAGCAAAATCTTTCTCACGCCGAAGTTCTCGGTCAATCAGACTCGATTGGCAAACAATCAATCAGGAACACAGACCCGGACTCGACAGCGCACCTCAATCTAGTCAAAACTTCTCCCATGACCATCGGCCTCATCGGATGTGGAAAAATGGGATCCGCCCTGACATTGGGTGCGATCAAGAAAGGAGTTTTTGAGTCGCACCAGGTTTTGGCTTACGACCCTGTCCCGGAATCCATTGCAGCGCTTGGCGACGGAATCTTAGCTGCTGGTTCGCTCGAAGAAGCAATCCAAGGAAGTGATATCCTCCTCCTCTGTGTCAAACCCTACCAGGTCGCTGAAATTCTCGCCAAAGTTCCTTCCCTTGTTGAAGCTCCTGACGAACTCCTCGTGATCTCGATCGCCGCCGGCGTAAAAATTGAGACCATGGAAGCAAGTTGTGAAAATAAAGCGCGAATCGTAAGGACGATGCCAAACACGCCAGCTCTCGTTGGCGAAGGCGCAGCGGCATTTGCACTAGGCGAGCAAGCCACCGGTGCCGATGCCGATTTTACGGAGAAACTTTTGGGCTCAATCGGGATCGTATATGAAGTGAAGGAATCGCTGCTCGATACAGTCACCGGACTTTCGGGTAGCGGGCCCGCCTATGTTTACACATTTATTGAAGCACTTGCCGACGGAGCCCTTCTCGAAGGCTTACCCCGCGATCAGGCACTCGCATTGGCAACCCAGACCGTTCTGGGGGCAGCACGCATGGTGGCGGATTCCGGCGAACTCCCCAGCCTTTTGCGCGATCGAGTCACTTCGCCCGGCGGAACCACCATCGCAGGACTCGCTGCACTTGAGGAAGGTGCCTTCCGATCTTCAGCAATTAACGCCGTGAAAGCAGCCACCGAAAAGGCCCGCGAGCTGGGACGCTGAGTTTCACCCCCAAAAACTGCCTTTTTCCTTTCTCTTCCCATCGCGCCAAGTCAGCTTCCGATTAGACCTTTCCCATGAATATTATTGCCATCGCTAACCAGAAAGGAGGAGTGGGAAAAAGCACCACTGCGATCAATCTTTCCGGTGCTTTGGCTCAAAAGGGTACGAAAATCCTCCTGATCGATCTTGACCCCCAAGCCAATACAACCAGTGGAATCGGTGAGGAAGCGAGCTCGACGGGCTGCCTCTACCTGCCCCTTATCGGCCAAGCCCGAATCGAAGATAAAATCATCCCCACCCGTATCGACAATTTGTCGCTAATCCCGGGTGACATGGACCTCGCCGGAGTAGAAATCGAACTCGCACAAATGCCCGATTACTTGTCCCGCCTGCGCGACTTGCTCGAAAAACTAGGTGAAAAACAGGATTATGACTTTATCATCTTAGATACTCCTCCTTCGCTTGGGATTCTTATGACCTCGGCACTTGCCGCTGCTGATGAAGTGATCATTCCCTTACAGTGCGAATGGTTTGGTTTAGAAGGATTGGCAAAAATCGTCCATATCATCGACCAAATCCGAGAATCAGGATCCGGAGCCTCAGTGCAACTTGAGGGTATTCTCATGACCATGTATGACAGCCGCACCAACCTTTCGAAAGAGGTGGTCGCACAGGTTAAAAGCTTCCTCCCAAAACAGCTCTACAAAACTCTCATTCCTCGCTCCATCCGTATCGGAGAAGCTCCCAGCTATGGCCTCACCATTTTCGAACACGATCCGCATGGAGCCGGTGCCAAGGCTTATGAAAAACTTGCTAGGGAATTTTTAAGGAGGAGAAGATAAGGATCTAGTGATATTTTGCAATGGCAAAATAAATAAGCAACAAGGATGCTGCTTGACCATTCTAGGCTCCCTCTCCATCGTCTCGGTCCTTAGGAGAAGTTGTTTTTTGCAGCTTCCTATCCCCTTTACCAAAACAACCTCTTTCCCAACCTAACTCCCTTTATGTCAGTGTTTGCACGACTTTTTGGCCTCCTGTCGAACGATATCGGAATTGATCTCGGCACAGCCAACACCCTTGTCAACGTCAAGGATCACGGAATCGTCCTGCGGGAACCATCCGTGGTTGCCGTCAAAGCCGGCACTAACGAAGTCCTTGCCGTTGGAGACGATGCCAAGCGTATGCTCGGCCGAACCCCAGGTAATATCGTCGCAATTCGCCCTCTGAAGGATGGCGTTATCGCAGACTTTGAGGTCACTGAGGCAATGCTTCGCCACTTCATTAAAAAGGTGAGCAGCAAACGACGAAGCCACCCGCGCGTAGTCATCGCTATCCCATCAGGCATAACCGAGGTCGAACGCCGCGCTGTTAAGGAATCTGCCGAACAGGCCGGGGCTAGGGAGGTTTACCTCATTGAAGAGCCCATGGCAGCGGCGATCGGAGTAGGACTGCCCGTTCAGGATCCGTCCGGAAATATGATTGTCGATATTGGCGGTGGGACAACCGAAGTCGCGCTCATTTCCCTCTCTGGCATTGTATACGCACGCAGCGTCCGCACTGCCGGTGATGACCTCGACGAATCAATCATTTCCTACATGAAACGGGGCTATAACCTGATGATTGGTGAACGCACTGCCGAGGATATCAAAATCCGAATAGGATCCGCCCATACTCTTCCCAAAGAAACCTCCATGGAGGTCAAAGGGCGTGACCTCGTCTCTGGCCTACCGAAGACAATCACGATCACCTCGCAGGAAATTCGTGAAGCCATGGCTGATCCGCTTACCACCATTGTCGATGCGGTTCGTACCACTCTAGAACGCTGCCCACCCGAACTTGCTGCCGACCTCGTTGACCGCGGACTTGTTCTCGCTGGAGGAGGAGCTCTCCTTCGTGGACTTGATAAGCGACTTCGCGAGGAAACCGGGCTTCCAGTCCACGTCGCAGAGGATCCCCTGAGCGCCGTTGCCGAAGGAACCGGAAAAGTCCTTCAGGAAATCACCTTCCTGAAACGCGTCACCAATTCCGACAATGAAAAATCCGGATTCCGGAGATGAAGCCTCTCAATTTTCTAGCTCTTATCCTCTTTGTCGCGGGGCTCGTATGGGTTTTTACGCTAAGCGAAAAATCTGTGCGCCATATTCAGCGTTCCTACTACTCAGCAATCTCCCCACTCATATCAAAAGGGAGTGAAACCGAAGCATTCGCTAATAAATTCCTAGAAGAAGTCGAACACTCCGCAGATCTTGAAAAACGGGTCGAGCAAGTGATCGAAGAACGTGATCGCTTTAAACTTATAGCCGGACGGGTGCGCGAACTTGAGGCGGAAAATAATCAGCTCCGAAATGCGCTCGATTTTAAAAAGAAAACCCAATTTGATGTGGTTGCAGCCCGCGTCA
>JAQWSX010000107.1 GCA_029242935.1 Akkermansiaceae bacterium | reverse complement strand
AAATCCCATTTGCCCATCTTCCGACCTCTGTCATGTTAGATCCAAATTATGGAAGAACTCACAACCGAAGCCATCCTCAACCAAGGGGCATTCATGCCCTATCCGGTCTCGACCCTGAGCCCCAAAATCGTCCCCAACGATCTTTCCACCTTCAAATCACGCGGTATCAGTCAAGTCGAACGCGAGCTACAACAAAAGCTTGTCCAAATGCGGGAAGAGTATGTTGCCACCATCGAGCACTTTAACTGGAACAAGCTCGTCTACGAGGCTGACATCAATTTCGAGCCTATCGTTGGTGAGACCTACCACCTTTACCGTATTCGTGGTGGAAATATCCTTTCCATGATCGCCCCCGACCAATGGCCTCACCCACACCTCGCAAGCTTTCGGCTTAATGTAGACCGCCAATGGGAACTCATCGAAGCAAGCGTAGAAGGGCGCTCGCTTTTCACTGATGAAGAGGTTACAGATCTCTAGAAGTCAGCATGATTCATCCAACCGCCATTGTCTCACCCAACGCAAAAATCGGAGCCGAAACCGAGATCGGCCCCTACTGTGTTATTGAAGCAAACGTCACTCTCGGCGAACGGTGTAAGCTCCACTCACACGTCGTGATTCACGGCAACAGTGAGATAGGCAAAGAAAATGAATTTTTCCCCTTTGCTGCAATCGGCATTAAATCACAGGATCTCAAATATTCCGGAGAACCAACCGCGCTTATAATAGGAGACCGCAATGTCTTTCGTGAAAACACAACTGTCCACCGCGGAACGGAAAAAAACACCCCGACCCGCATTGGCTCAGATAATCTTTGCCTTTCCTACTCTCACATCGCGCACGATTGCCAAGTCGGAAATAACGTCATTCTTTCCAACAACGGGACCCTCGCCGGCCACGTTCAGGTCGCTGACTACGCTATCATCTCCGGCCTCACCGCCGTCCATCAGTTTTGCAAGGTTGGAGCCCATTCCATTACCGGAGGAATCTCTAAAATCGTACAGGACATCCCACCCTTCACGATCGTCGACGGAAACCCATCCGCGGTCCGCGGAGTCAACCAAATCGGTCTTCAAAGACGTGGGTTTAGTGACGAGAATATCCGAGCGCTCCGAACTGCTTACAAAAAACTCTTTCTCAAGAAAGATACCAATCTTACCGACGCCGTTAAGACCCTCGATCCAGCAGTTGCGAACAATGAGAAAGTTTGTGAACTTCTTACCTTTATCGAAAACTCAAAACGCGGGGTCATCCGCTAGCAACTCAATCCGCGAACCAAATCAAGCAGACTAGCCTCACACTCATGCTTGGTGTCAGAAATCTGATGGATCGAGGAACTGCCAAATCGCCCATTCCTGAAAGTCACGACCCGGTTGGCATCGCCAGCTAGCAGGTGATCAACAGCGGCAACTGCAAATTTATAGGCCATAATCCGATCATAAACTGTCGGAGAACCACCTCGCTGAACATGCCCCAAAACAGTAAGACGGGCATCCATATCCAAAAAGTCGCCCATCCAACGTGTCAGCGGTTCGGCCATACCGGTTCCTTCCGCAACGATCCCTAAAACATAGCGTTTTCCGGCCGCGCGTTGTTGCCGTAATCGTTCGCCAATCGCATCGAGATCATACTTAATCTCCGGAACCAGACAGACTTCCGCACCATTTGCAAGCGCACTTACCATGGCAAGATACCCACAATCACGCCCCATCGTCTCGATCACAAACGCCCTTGAAAAGGAAGACGCAGTATCACGAATACTATCCACACTTGAGCGAATCATATTGAGCGCCGTGTCGACCCCTAGGCAGTAATCTGTCCCCGAAATATCGTTGTCAATCGTAGCTGGGATCCCCGCAAACGGCACCTTGAAATCAACGTAGAATTGGTTCAACGCATTAAAGGAACCGTCTCCACCAATGATGATGAGCTTCGAAATCCCAAAATTCTGCAAATTATCAAAAGCTTGTTTTCTAAATTCATATTCAAAAAATCGCTTCGATCTCGAGGAACCAAGCGCAGTGCCACCCCGATAGAGCATACCACTAAGACGCTCAGGTGTGGCTTCTTTAATCCACCCCTCAATCAAGCCTCTCAACCCCCATTCAACCAAGTAAGGAATCATCCCCTTTTTGCGGGCATAATCAGCGGCCGATTTCACCGCGGGATTCATCCCGGCAGCGTCTCCGCCGGAAGTCAGGATTGCAATTTTCTCGCTCAAGATGGTGGTGCAATATCACAGATATTGGCGATCTCAAGTCTGGTGCCCAAAATCGATCCCCAAAACACAGAGATCATCCTCAAAAACCTTTTCAGCTGCAAAATTGATGGCAGCGTTCACGATCCGGTCGATCGCTTCCATGCTTCGATCCTCACTCTGAAGCGCCTCACACATTCTGGCTACGCCAAACTCCTGCCCATCTGCACCCAAAACCTCAAAGACACCATCGGTAAAGCCCCAGATTCCCTCCAAAGATTCAACAGGAAGACTCATCTCCGGAAATTCAAACCCCGGGACCATTCCCAATCCGGGACCTTGGGCCTCAGATCCCAATTCTAAAATTTCAACCACTCCATTCCGACTCACAATGGGATTCGGATGTCCGGCTGAAGCGATCTTCAGCTCGCCACGTTCCAAGTCCACACAACCATAGATCGCGGTCGCGAAAATTAATTGACGAGTTCGCTCGAGCAAGTGGGACAAGCCATCATTCAACCCCGCCAAAAAAGCCCCGGGCTGATCTCCAAAAGTCTCTCCCTGCTTCTCAAGTAAACCACGCAACATCGAAACAATCAGGGCCGAACGCACGCCGTGCCCCATAACATCACAGACAAAGAATCCCGCCTTTCCTTCACCCAGTGGAATCACCTCAAAAAAGTCTCCGGCAAGATGAGAAGCCGGCTGATGACGATGATGAAAGTCCGCCCTACGCCCATTTTTATGGCACGCAATAGACGGGATCACACTGGGTAAAGCCGCCTGCTGAATCTCGCGCGCCAGCCCCAACTGCTCTTCAAGAGCATCATTCTGACGCCCCAGAATCTTCGTGATTTTTTCAAGCTGTTGCTTCGTTTCAACCAACTTTGTGACGTCCGAAGAAACCCCAAAGATTCCTCGCAAAGTGCCGTCCGGCAAATACCACGGGTATTTTGAGGACACGGCCCAAGAAACATGGTCATCCTTCCAGGATACCTCCTCCAGCTTCTTCACCACCGGTTTCCCAGTAGCCATGATCTCCCGCTCATCCCGGGCCGATTCCCGGACCAATTTCTCACCAAAAAAGTGACTATCATTTTTTCCCACCGCCTCATTCGGAGATCTAGCTCCCACAAGATCAGACATCCTTTGATTAACCAAAACGAAGTTTGAATCCAGATCTTTGAAGTAAACAAAAACCGGCATATTATCGATAACCAGACGAAGAAGATGCCGCTCTTCACTGATCTCCTGATTAACCACCTTCAACTTCTCCGCAATCTGCTCGAGGTTCCGCTCAGTTTCAATCAACTCGGTCACATCATGAGTCAGACCAAAGGTCCCTAGTACTTCCCCGTTCAATCCCCGCCACACTTTCTTGGTCACCAAACTCCAAGAATCGTGCCCGTCCTCCCAGATCTCATGCTCCAGCTTCTCCTCCTGGCCAATTCCCGCCTCCATAATTTCAAGCTCTCGTGCCCGCGAGAAATCGGCATGCTCCTTTTCAAAGAAATCGTGATCCCTTTTCCCGATCAAATTCGCAATCGTTCCAGCTCCCACGCGTTGAGCAGTTGACCGATTTGCCCGCATAAAACGTGACTCCCTATCCTTAAAATAAACATTGATCGGCACCCGATCTAAAATCAAATCGATCATCTTACGCTCCTCGGCTAACGCCTTCTCGGCAAAGCGTCGCTTGGAAATATCAATCAAACTTCCCACCAATCGCATCAAGGTTCCATCGTCATCCCGCAAGGGCAAAGCCCTTACCCGAAACCATTTCCACTCTCCCGAGTTCGTACGAATTCTTGCCTCATCTGCAAACAACTTCCCGCCTCGATGCAAGACCCGATCCAGCTTGCGAGTAAACCGTGCAAAATCCTCGGGATGCACATGTTTCTCCGATTCTTTTAAAATGTTTGGTGCCCCAAAACGCCCATAACCCAAAAATCCTAGCAAGCGATTGGAGTAATAAATTTCTCCCGTCTTGAGATCCCAATCTAGAATCCCCTCATTCGAAGCCTTGAGAGCCAAATCAAGCCTCTCCTCTTCCAAATTCATCTCGTAATCTCCCATCCCAACAAACAAATTGCATTTTCAAATTTCTGATGTCCTCCAAAATCCTTTACTGCCTCTGCAAGTCTCTCCATCACACGGTCCAAATCACCGCCTCGCTCAACCTCTTCTAGCATCCGCGTTACACCAAATTCCTTACCATCGACATTGCTCGTATTCTGGAATCCCTCAGTAAAACAAATTAATCTCCGGAAGCCCGACAGTGGCGCGGACACCGTTCCATAACTGCTATTCTCGGCAACGCCCAAAGCCGGCCCGCAGGCATGGTCCGGTGGTGCGAGCTGACGAACGCCGTCATCAAAAACCGCAATCGGATTCACGTGCCCAGCCATCGAAAGCTGAATCTCACTCTTCGTCAAATCCACCAATCCATAAAAAGCTGTCGCTTTAACCTCATGCCCCGAGTCCAACAATAAGTGAGAAAATCCCACGTTAATCCCCGTCAAAAAATCTCCCGCGTCTCCGGCCGAAGCAATCTCCTTCTCGATCAACCCTCGTAACATCGAAACGATTAAGGCCGATCGCACTCCCCTATCAAAAACCTCACCCATTAAAAAACCAACCCGGTCCGGTGCCAATGGTAGGACCTCAAAAAACTCACCCGTCAACAGGCGAGCGGGTTCATAAAGACGGCAAAAATCCATGGTCGCTCCACCACCCAAAATTGTCGGAAATTCGTCAGGCAAAAGCGCCTGCTGCACTTCCCGCGCTAGCTCCAATTCTTCGTCCATCTCCCGATTTTTCCTTTCGTAGGTTGCAGCCAGCTCCCGGAGATCCGACTGTGCCTGCATCAAATCCGAAATGTCGCTTGAGACCCCAAAAGTCCCAACAACATCCCCCTCACTGTCACGCCAAGGATACTTCGATGTCATCACCCAAGTCTCCTTTTTCCTTCCCCACACCTCCTTCTCAATCTCCCCCACAATTGCCACACCCGACTCCATGATCTGTTTCTCATCGGCCTCTGTTTTCCTCCAGTGTTCTTCGGAAAAAATATCCCGATCCGACTTGTCATAAAGATCTTCTGGGCAGCTGAACCCGAACCACTCCGCAATCGCCTGGTTCGCGATCACAAATTCATGATCCCGGTTCTTGAAGTAAACATGCAGAGGCACACTATCAATGACGAGGCGCAACCTTTCTCGTTCCTCCTCGATTAAATGATTTTGCGCATTAAGTTGCGAGGTCACCTTCTCCTGAGCCTCACGGGTCCGTATCAACTCGGAAATGTCAATGGTCACTCCAAAGGTTCCCCTTACTTGGCCATCATGACCGATCCACGCATGCTTCGTGCTCTTAACCCATGTGTCTTCGCGATCGTTCCACTTCTCATGCTCCGTTAAATCTTCGACTCCACCACCCGAAGCCATAATTTCCTTCTCAACCAACCGCGCGTTACTTGCATGTTCATCGCTGAAGAAATCAGCATCCGATTTACCAATCAAATCCTTGGCTGAACCCAAGCCCATCTTTCTAGCTGTCGGCAAATTCGCCATCACAAAGCGCGACTCCTCATCTTTCAAATAAACATTCATGGGAATGTTATCCAGTAGGGTCTCAATGAGATGTCTCTCCTCAGCCAGCTGTCTTTCCGCCTCCTTGCGTTTTGAAATATCGATCAAGCTCCCCGCGATTCGCGTCACCTTCCCGAGCCCATCCCGGACCGGCGTACCCCGAACCCGGAAAGACTTCCAGTCACCCCTTTTTGTTTTCACCCTAGGCTCTACCGCAAACAAATCCTCGCCCTCTTGTAAAACACGACGCAGAGCTTCATCCACCGCAGCTACCGAGGCCCTATCCATGTGCTCTCCGCGGTCTTGAAAAAAGTTTGGCATCTCGCTCTTGCGATATCCCATAAATCGACACACCCGCGGAGAATAATAGATGGAACTCTTCACTAGGTCCCAGTCCCAGATTCCCTCTCTCGAGGCTTGGAGCACCACCTGCAGCCGGTTTTCTTTCCAACTTGCCATCCTTACCGAATAGGGAACACCACTTGTCCCCCACTCTCAACGCAAAAGACAATAAACTCGAAATCAATCGAGGAATTTTCCGGGGTTTAGAATCCCCTTTGGATCAAGGGCTTTCTTGATCGTATGATGTGCCGCAAAAGCCGCGTCTCCGAGCGCATCCTTGATCCACGGTTTCTTGGCCAATCCAACCCCATGCTCTCCTGTGATCGCTCCTCCGTTATCAAGGACCCAAGTGAAGAGAACATCCAACGCTGCGTCTGCTTTCTCCCGAACCACCGGATCATCATAATCCTCCACCATTAGGTTCGTATGAATATTGCCATCACCAGCATGACCGAAGCAGGCCACCGGAATCCCTGTCTTTTCTTCAAGCCCCGCCGCAAAGGCGGCCAGCTCCACCAATTTGGATCGCGGAACGACAATATCCTCGTTCAGTTTCGTCAAACCTGTTGCTCGTAAAGAATAGGAAAAGTCCCGGCGTAATTGCCAAACCTGTTCGCAAGCCTCCTCATCAGCGTGAAGTTCGCTCGATAAAGCACCCACTCTGTTCAGCACCTCTCGCACCTCTTTCAATTCACCCGCAACGGCCTTGGTTCGGCCATCAATCTCGACAATTAAATGAGCCTTGCCCGGAGGTAACGAATTCTCACCCAAATAAGCTCGCGCAGCTTTCAGCGTAAACTCGTCCGTAATCTCAAGGGCGGACGGAAGATGACCTGCATTTAGAAGCGCCTGCACCGCGCCTGCTGCATCGACAAACTCCGGAAACGTCGCCGTCAATATCGCGCGAGTCTGCGGATGAGGGATAATCCGCAAGGTCGCCTCGGTGATCACTCCCAACATCCCTTCACTCCCCACAAAGAGATGCAGCAAATCAAAGCCCGTCTTGTTTTTATGACACCGTCCTCCGACATGAAGAATCTCACCACTCGCCAAAACCACCTCCAAGCCGAGGACATAGTTCTTTGTCACCCCATATTTCAAACAACGAGGGCCGCCTGCATTCGTGGCCAGATTCCCGCCAATCGAGCACTCATTTAACGATGCCGGATCCGGCGGATAATACCAACCAAGCTCACTCACCGCATCTTGCAGATCTTTTAAAATTACCCCCGGCTGGGTCACCACTATGCCATCCTCCGGCATGATCTCCACAATCGATTTCATCCTCGCCACCGAGAGGGAAATTCCACCCTCCACCGGTACACACCCGCCAACATAACCAACTCCCGCTCCGCGAGTCGTCACCGGAATTCCCCGCTCATTGGCAAACTTCATCACCGCCACGACATCATCCCGACATTCCGCAAACACGACCACCTCCGGTAGATGCGAAAAACTCCATCGATCTGTCCCATGCTCCTCAAGCACTTCCGCTATCGTGGAAACCTTCTCAGGATCTAGGCATTCTCTCAATTCGCTAATCACAGTCACTTGTTGCCAAAGTCTCCCCAAAACTGCAACTCATACGAAAAGCAGAACGGCAAGATACCCACTCCCATGTAGAGTAAAATAAAAAAGCTCCGTGCTCGGAGGCCTTTGCGCAAGGCAAGGGCGACAGAACTTCAGGCCAAGGAATTCATCAGCAATCACAAGCAAGCTTGGGGCAGCCTCGGCATCAATAAGTCCGTCGGAGGCGGTGCTCTCACCGTCGATGGTAAAACCTATAAGAAAGGTTTTGGCACTCACGCCAAATCAATCATCCAACTGAAGATTCCTAACGGAGCTATTAAATTCACCGCACAAGTGGGCCTCACTCCTCAGGACGTCGCCGACCTCTCCGCCTTTCTAAATGAACCCCTATCGACCAATAAGCCACCAGCTTCGAAAGTAGGGAAGATTTCCTGACTCCATTCCGTATCATGTTCTCATGAGATTCCTTTCCTTCTTTATCTGCATCACTTCGGCTCTTGCTGATCCACCTATCAATCCCAACATCGGTCACAACCACCATCATCATCGTCACGGAGAAAAGCACGAAACAATTGCTCCTACTCCTGCTCGCTTTGCGACCTCCCGGAAAAGCACTGCCGAGCTTGCCCTACCCAACGAAAAGGCTGCCTTCACTTTCATCGTTTACGGTGACCGCACCGGCGGGCCACCCGAAGGCGTTTCCGTGCTCGCCGACGCTGTCCGCGACACCAACCTCCTCGAACCTGATTTCGTCATGACCGTCGGTGATCTCATTAATGGATACAGTAATGAAGAGGTCTGGATGACGCAGATGAAGGAATACAAGTCCATCATGAATGAACTCGCTTGCCCGTGGTTTCCCGTTGCCGGAAACCATGACATCTACTGGCGTGGTAAGGACAAAAGTAAAAAGCCCGAAGGCGAAATGGAGGCTGCATATGAAATGCACTTCGGACCGCTCTGGTATGCCTTCGAGCACAAAAAGTCTTGGTTCATCGTCCTCTACTCTGATGAAGGCGATCCCAAAACTGGAGAGAAAACCTTTGGAAAACCCGCCGCTCAGAAAATGAGCCCGGAGCAATTCTCCTGGCTCGACCAAACTCTCACCAAGGCTAAAGGCGCCGAGCATGTCTTTCTCTTTCTCCACCATCCGAGATGGCTGGGACGTGGCTATGGCGACGATTGGGATAAAGTTCACAAGCGTCTCGCAGATGCCGGTAATGTCTCCGCGGTTTTCGCGGGACACATTCACACCATGCGCTATGACGGCCCTAAAGATGGCATCGAATACGTCACTCTCGCCACTACTGGCGGTGGACAATCCAGTTCTATTCCACAAGCCGGATACCTTCATCACTACGATATCGTCACCGTCCGCGAAGGCCGTATTTCACTCGCAGCTGTCCCGGTCGGCGAGGTTCTCGATGTCCGCGAAATTACCGGTGAGTTAATTTCCCAAGTCAATAAAGTGAAAAGATCACCTGTAAAATTTTCACCTCCCCTCGCGCTCAAAAACAACGAAAAGGGACAGCATAAAATATCGATTACCTTAAACAACCCGAGCGATCGCTCCGTCACAACCGTGGTATCTAGCAGCAACGCTAGCTCGGGCTTCCATTGCCAACCCGATCACCACCACGCCACTCTTGAACCTGGAGACACGAAAGAGTTTTCCTTTGACCTTTCTTGGGATGCTCATCTCACCAAAGGCAACTTTAGCGCCCCGTCTTTTCACATCGACTCCGAATACCTAGCTAAAGGATTCGCCTATGAAATTCCAAGGAGAACGATACCCGTCCCACTTAATTTGGAACTTACCCGCAAGGATGATCTCCCGAATGGAGCCGTTCGTTTCAATGGGACAAATGCAGCACTTTCGATTCCTTCGAATCGCTTCAAGATCAAAAAAGAGCTCACTCTTGAGTGCCGATTTAAGGCCAACACCTTTGCCGGACGAACCGGCCTTGTCACCAAGACCGAAAACTCTGGTTACGGAATCTTCATCAGCGACGGCAGGCCTGACTTCTCGGTAAGTCTCGATGGTAAATATCTCAGTGCTACTGCATCATCCTCCCTTCTGAAAACTGACCAATGGCATACACTCGCAGGGGTCTATGATGGCAGGGAGGTCCGCCTTTATCTCGACGGCAAACTCATCGCCTCAGCCCTAGGGAAAGGCAAATTTAAGGACAACAAGCTCCCCATGATCATCGGCGCGGACGTCGATCAGCAGGGCCAACCAACTTCTTTTTTTAATGGCTCGATCGATCACGTTTCTCTCACCCCGAAAGCTCTTTATTCAGGCAAGACTCACGCTGTGACCAAAGAACGGAAAGAAGCTATCATCGATCTGCAACTTAATGAAAATATCGGCCCATGGCATCCCGATGCATCGGGATCAAAAGCACATGCAATGGCAATCGGTGGAGTCACGGTTGAAATCATTAAATAGTTTAAACATGTTATCCTTCTTTCTGATCATCCAACTCGCAACATGCGCGGCTATGACTGGCATAATCTGGATGGTTCAGATCGCGATTTATCCGCTCTTTGGAAGGTTGGAGGGAGCCACGTTTGATGACTATCACGCGCGCTACATGACCCGGGTGACCTATATCATAGCACCTCTCATGATCACTGAAGCCGTATGTTGTGCTGCCTGTCTTTATCTTGGTGATTGGGAGGTGATGGCACTCTCCAGCCTTCTTCTCGCAGCCGTTTGGGCTTCAACCGCATTTATCCAAGTCCCCCAGCACGCAAAACTCACCCCGGAAAGAGTCCCAGCCTTGGTTTACACCAATTGGATACGAAGCATCGCTTGGACTGCGAGGACCGCCCTGCTAGCCTGGCTAACAGTCGGATGAATTAGAAAAGTTCTGATCAATCACCTCTTCCAGCGCTCAACTTCTAGGAAAACGGATTGCCAAGCCGCGATCTGAAGCCAAGGATTTGTTTTCTAATGTCTGATTTTCTTGTGATCGGTTCCGGTATTGCCGGGCTTTCCTTTGCCATCAAAGCAGCCGGATTCGGCACCGTGACTGTCATCACCAAAGGCAAACTTCTCGAATCTAACACCGCGTGGGCCCAGGGCGGCATCTCAGCAGTCCTTCCGGAAGGACTGCGCGATCCCGATGACAACTGCGAAAAGCACGTGGCTGACACGCTTGATGCAGGTGCCGGACTTTGCAACGAGGAAGCCGTCCGCACGATCGTGAACGAAGGTAGCGAGACCATCGATGAACTCGTGGCTTGGGGCACTGATTTCGACAAAAATCAGGGCGATCCAGATCGTTATTCGCTTGGCAAAGAAGGCGGTCACTCTGAACGCCGAGTCCTTCACGCCAAAGATACGACCGGACGCGAGATCGCCACCTCGCTCGTCGAAACCGCAAGACGTCACCCTCAAATTACCTTACTCGAGGATCACTTTGCCATCGATCTCATCACCACTGGAAAACTCGGCGTCGTCACCGACAATCGTGTCCTTGGGGCCTACGTTCTCGAGACCAAATCTGGAGATGTCAAAGTCATGGAGTCGCCCCGAGTCATTGTCGCCACAGGCGGATGTGGAAAATCCTACTTATACACCACCAATCCAGATTCAGCGACTGGTGACGGACTGGCGATGTGTTGGCGGGCCGGAGCCTCGGTATCGAATATGGAGTTCGTGCAATTTCACCCCACCTGCTTTTACAACCCAGCCGCCACCGGTCCGGAAGCACGTTCCTTCTTAGTCTCAGAAGCCGTCCGCGGAGAAGGTGCCATACTGATCAATGATCAGGGACATCAATTCGTGAATGATCATGACCCGCGCGGCTCGCTCGCGGCTCGTGACATCGTAGCCCGCGCCATCGACACCGAGATCAAACGTACTGGCGCGCCCTGTGTCTTTCTCGACGTTTCTCCACTCGGTGGCACCTTCCCCGAGCGCTTCCCTTTCATCCACGAAACTCTCCTTTCCTTTGGTCATGACGCGCTCAAGAAACCCATTCCGGTCGTACCCGCCGCTCATTATCAATGCGGAGGAGTAGAAACTGACCTTTTTGGGAAAACCTCGGTGCGCGGGCTATACGCTATCGGAGAGGTTGCCTGCACGGGACTGCACGGCGCCAACCGACTTGCCTCGAACAGCCTTCTCGAAGGCAACGTTCTCGCCCGCCGTGCCCTCGGTGAAATTATGCGCCTTTACCCTCCGGCCAAAGAAGTCCCCACAGCGCCCGAAATTCCATTATGGGAAAGCGGCAATGCAGCCCCACCCGATGAGTTAGTAAACATTTACCACGCTTGGGATGAACTTCGTCGAACGATGCAGGATTACGTCTCCATCGTGAGAACCGATAATCGCCTGCGCCGCGCAGCCTACCGCCTCCAAAACCTTCGTCGTGAGGTGAAGGAATTCTACTGGGGCTACACTCTTACGCCCGACATTCTCGAGCTAAGAAACCTCGTAGCGACCGCATCTCTGATCGTCGACTCTGCTCTCCTCAGAAAAGAGTCACGGGGGTCTCACCACACTCTAGACTACCCAAATCGTGAACAAAGATTCGATCAAAACACCGTTTTGCGTAAATTCTGATCCGTTTTTTGAGGGCTAATCTTTCGAATCAGTAGAAATATATCCCGTCAAGACTACGGAGTAATGTGATCGTCTGGGGACAATCAAGGATCAGTATATATTGTTGGAGAAGAATTCCACCTCAAGCGCTCTTGGGCAGTGATCACTCCTAAAGCTGATATTCTCCATCCTCGTCCGTCCCGTACCATCCAAGCTCCCGAAATGCCGTGACGATCGGAATCTCAAGATGATCATCTTCACCTTCCGCAAACTCGATAGTTGCGGAGCGGGTCATACCGCGCTCGGAAGCAATACTAATAACAGTTTTATTGGGCGGCAGATTGATCCAGTCGCCCCAGTCCTTTTTATCATGCTTTGGCTCAAGCCCCTGATTATGAAGGGAGGATACGACCTGCTTGATCGATGAGGCTTTTTTGGTTTCAGGGATGTGTAGAATAGTTTCCATTACAGAGTGTGCTTCGCATAGCATCACCGATCAAAGCGGCCTGCGGCAAGAGCGAAAGACTGTAACTTAAACTTTTATCCAGGAACCAGACTTGTGGCTCTCCCAGGCCTTGGCCGCGAGAGCGACACCTTTTGCCCCTTCTCGAAGGGACCAAGGGAACGGCTCATCACGCGCAATGTGCTTCAGAAAAATCTCCCACTGAATCTTAAAGGCATTGTCGCAAGCTCCCGGATCAATAATATCCCAGTCAGCGTAGTAGTCGATCGGGCTGTCCACATCGGGGTTCCAGACCGGACGGGGCGTTTTTTTAAGGCTCTGGGCCCAACACTTGCGAAGCCCTACAATTGCAGTCCCCTTGGTTCCATCAACCTGCATGGTTAGCAGATCATCGCGGCGAACCCGAACATCCCAAGATGAGTTGAATTGACAGACCACACCAGTCTTGGTCTTGAATAAAGCATAAGCCGCATCGTCGGCCGTACATTCATAGGGATTTCCATCCTCTCCAATCCGCTCCGGCAAGTGAGTGGCAGCATGAGTAAACACTTCGGAAATCTCGCCAAAGAGATTATCGATGACATAGCGCCAGTGGCAATGCATATCGATAATGATCCCTCCGCCATCTTCCTTGCGGTAATTCCAACTCGGACGTTGGGACGCCTGATTTTCGTCATGCCCGGAAAATACCCAGTAGCCAAACTCGCCTCGCACCGAAAGTATTTCTCCAAAAAAACCTTCATCGCGCAGTTTTAAGAAAGCCTGAATCCCAGGCAACCAAAGCTTGTCCTGCACAGTCCCATTTTTCACTCCAGCCCTCTCTGCAATCTCGGCAATGCGGAATGCTTCAGAAGGATCAACAGCCGTCGGCTTTTCACAGTAGACATGTTTCCCAGCTGCAATTGCGCGCTCTAAAAAATCAACGCGGTAAGGAGTTCCCGACGCATCGAAGAAAATCGAGTAGGAATCATCCGCGAGAACCGCATCGAGATCCGTGGAATATTTTTTCACTCCATACTTGGCGGCAAGTGCCTTCAATTTTTCCTCATTTCGCCCGGTCAAAATCGGATCAGGCATGAGTCGCATGCCATCTCCAAGTTCAACTCCACCCTGCTCTCTTATTGCTAAGATCGACCGCTCCAGATGTTGATTCGTTCCCATTCGTCCAGTGACGCCATTCATGATGACCCCAATTCTCTCGATGTTTTCCGTGCTCATAGTGATTGATAGATTTTGTCGTAGGCGTGGAGGATTTCATCAAGGAAGTCCCCCTGATCGCATTCCCACCATTTGGATGAAAAAATCTCCGCCTCACGGAAACCTTCAAAACATGCATCCCTCATCATCGCATCAATTCCATGAAGATCACAACATCCCTCCCCCATGATACCGCGATCCAAAAGCAAGTGGCTCTGATCGGGTTTGAAATCACAAATATGATACGCGTCCAACCAGCCACTCTTGGCACAGCGTTGGATCTGCCCGGCGAGATCAAGCTCCCACCAAACATGATAAACATCCAGAGCGATCCCCACATTGTGATGATTGATCTCTTCACAAAGATTATTGGCCACCTGGAGCGATGGAATCGCCGAGCGATCGCCGGCATAAACGGGGTGAAGCGGCTCAACCAAAAGCCTTACTCCATGGGAAGCCGCCTCATCGGCAAGCGTCCCAATACCGTCGCGAATTTGCTCGTAGTTCTCCCGCGGACTTTGCCCAACGGTGGCTCCACAAACCAAAACCAATGAAGGAAGCTCCAGAATTTCCGCCTCGCGAATCAACTGACGATTTTCCTCAAGCGCATCCCTTCTCTCCTTCCCCGTTTTCCCAGTAAAGAACCCTCCCCGAACGTATGAGATCCCCCGTAATCCCGCATCACGTACCTGACGTGCGACCGAACAAAGATCCTCACCTTCGACCGTCTCACGCCAAATCGAAATCCCACCAATCCCACGCTTGGCATATCCTTCGATACATTCATCGATCGACCACGACTTAGTGGTGAAAGTGTGAACGGCAAGATCCTGATAATTCATCGCTTAAGTGGTTTCTCCGACAAACAGTTTCCCTTTAATCAAAAGGGCGTTCGCAGTCTTCTCACGCTCTACGATCTCAGACTGAAGGGAACGTCCAACCTCTCTGGCAAGTTTGAAAACGGAAAGATCCACGGAGGTCAGCTTGGGATGGGAAATTTCGTGAATAGGGCCGCAATCACATCCGGTCACCTTCACACCATCGGGAATTTGCAAACCGAGCGATCTTAGTTGCTGTATGAGAATGATCCCCACGACATCATTAAACCCCACAAAAGTTCGCACTCCACGATCATAGAGCGCCTTTACATGATCGGCAGTAATTTCGCTGGGACTCTCGACCTTCGACTGATCAGCTGACGGATCAAAATCAATTCCGTGTTCCAGACAGCCTTCCGCGAATCCCTTTAATCGGGCACGAGTAAGGTCACCAAAGCCACCGTAGTAAATATAGCAGCAGTTACCGCTCACATCTCGTTCGGCGAGATGACCGGCGAGTTGTTTCATGGCATCCCGATGATCACTGACCACGTGCCTGACTCCACGCACCATGCGGTTCAGAACCACACAGGGGGCTCCGCGTTCCTGAATCTCACTCACAACTCGGCCTGAGGGACGGTGAAATGCGAAAACAAATCCATCCACCTCCCCTCCCTTTTTGTGGGGAAACGGGTGATAATCATCCGAAGATGTTTCGACGATTAAATTAGCGACCGATGGAAGGAGTCCTTCACGGAGACCAGCGGTCAAAGTCATGAAATTGTAAAACAATTGCGTGCTCCGATCCTTCGCCGGAGGCAGAACAAGTTTGATGGTGAGAATTGATCTCTCAGCGTGTCGCTTCTGGGAGCGTCTGACATATCCGAGTTTGTTGGCGACGGATTCAACATGTAACCGAACGTCTTCCCCAATCAACATCGATCCACCAATGGCACGGGAAACTGTCGCCTTTGAAACGCCCGCCTTCTCGGCCACCTTGGCCATCGTCACTTTTTCAACCGCTCCACTCATTTTAAAAGTAGCCTAATCGCTTGGCACAGTCTGTCATGATTTCGACCTCCCAGTCGGGACGGCGGGGACAGAGCTTGTGAGGTTCGCTCGTTGGGATGCGCCCAAGAAGATGCTGAAAAACGGCGCAGCTGTGTTTGTAAGCCGGAACAGAGTCTCGGAATCCTACGTTCCCCAGATATTGAAGGGCGTCATTTAATTCGAAATAGCCCGCATCATTAGCGGCCCATAAGCTATCACGCTCGGCAAATTTCTCTGGGCAAAACGCAGCAAGCCCCAGAAGATAATCGGAACCATACTCAATCATATCAATCCCTAGATCGTTCCCTGTGTATATTCGAAAATCGGGCCTTACTTCATCCCGTAAGGCGAGACGCTTCAGCTCCTCATCGCGGCTCAGTGAAGAGTGCTTGATTCCTTTCAAGGCGGGAATGCTCATCAATCCGCGAATCACGTCTTCACTGTAAATCATTCCGTTAGGCGCAAACATCCGGCCCAACTCAAAACCGAGCACCGACTCATAGGGTTCGCAAACTTTGGTGTAGAGTTCGACAATCTCGTCAGCTGCCCACTCATGAAAACGGGTCGTCTGAAAAAGAATAGGTGTCCCTCCACGCTCAGTAATCGCATCAGCTCCCCTGCGATAAAGATCAATCAAGTCGCCCTCCAGACCTTCTACGAATACCCCAGCTACAAAAGGCCGTTCGGCACCGAGCGCCTCACGCGTCCAATCCAGCACCTCTGCGCGTTCGTCATCCGAAAGATAATTGGCATAGCCGGTATCCATATTCACGGCACATTTAAGCCCCGCTTTCTCCGTCCGCTGTATCGCAATCTGAAAAGCATCCCGCGCTATGGAACCGTCTTCCTCAAAAGGAAGAAGACACGCTGCCATTCCCTCGGGCCTCCGCCCCAAGCTCCGCTGCTGCAACCGATCCCTAGGGCTCATGAATAGGAGTTTAGTTGCACGCAACAAATCCGCAAGCGTTAATCCAATGGGTTTACCTGAACTCTGAGACGCATAAATTCCTTCGTGGAGTCAGAGACAAGCTTGTCGCCAAAGACCTTGAGAAGCACCGTGCCATCACCGTTATCAACCGGTGGCTCAACGAGCCCTGTTTGTTGGGCCCACTGGACCAGGTTACCACTTGCCTCAACCGTCACGATCAAATCAACCGCATTAGCTTGTGTTCGGTAGCTCATGACCTGTCGATCAACCCCTTCGATCTCCTGAATCGAAACCTGGTAGCCCAAGCGCTCATCTGCCACCAAAGGATTTAGTCCCAGCGCATATTCAAAAAGAGTGCCCAGCGAATCTCCATCAAGATCGGCACCATCGCCAGAAATCAAAGAATTAGCCAATTGCTCATCAGTAAAATTCTGATACTTCCAAGATTGGTAGGTGAGTCCGGTCCCAACCGATCCAGCTCCAGGATCCCCGCCAACTTCCTGGCTCACTCCCCAATTACGGACTAAACCAAAATCATTGAAAGAAATCCCGGCAGGATCAAGAACAACCAGCGAATGCCCCTGATCATCCGCCATCGGGAACCACCCACCATCATAAGAAAACTCGAGGACGTTCTCCCCAACTGAATCGATGATCTGTATTTCTTCTCCACTATTACTAAGGCTTCCTGAAAATTCTCCTATAACCGGTAAACCGGATCCAAAGCGCAGATCAAAAGCCACCTGGTTGGCAACAACCAAGAGCCGTTCACCTGGTAAAAGGTCGATCCCGGCACCAAAGGTCATCGTGACACCATCGGTGAACTGAGCACCACCCAGCCTAAGAGTCTCTGATCCCGTATTGACCAACTCGATGAACTCGAAATCTGAAGCCGACAAGTTGGGAATCGTCGCTAACTCCTCAGCAGTTGGCGCGTTTGGAGCATACAAAATCTCTGCGACCCTAAGGGCAGTCTGGGCTGGCGTCGGATCTCCAGGGAAAGTCAAAGTATCGATGAACGTTCCCATCTCGTTACTTAGGGTAATGGCCTCCCCACGGGCCGAGAGCTGACCTTGATAACCACTGATCAGATATCGTTTCTCATTCGCCTTTGGACTGAGTAGACGCGCCCGAAAACCAACCGCTTCACGACCAATATGAAGTGTGCCATTTTGAGGAATCACCGCTCCTGCCGGAAGAGTCATGGAGATACCGCCCTTAACCACCCAACCGGAACAATCGACCGCAAAATTGTTTGGATTGTTAAGAACGAAATACTCTCCGCTTTGGTCGGTCGAAGCTCCGGAGCTTGCTGGATTAAAATCGACGATACCGATATCGATCGATGGCGCGACTGGTTGTCTTCCAGGTAATTCCCCCAGCCCATAAAACTGGGCCCTTTTAGTTGGAATATACTCGTTAAGAATCCGATCGGCGGCTGGACGCATCGCGTTTCTATTCCCCCAGGAACCCCACTTTTGGTAATCGAGATCGGCATCATCTCTTCCTGATGCTGGAGAACCACTATTTGGATCAATCAAGGCGACCAACTCGTTGACTCGAGTCGCAAGGTAGTCTACCGGAGCCGCCGGAGAACCATACATTTGATCCATCAAGGTTCGTACCCTGCGGCGGAACATATTGTTCAAAACGGAATCATCAAAGACCAATTTCTTCATTCGGTTTGAGGGCCCAGCGCGAAGATTATTATTCCGAAAGACATCATCAAAGTAAGCCGGGCCACTGCGCCAGTTTCGTCCGAGGCATAAATCGATATCCCATACCAAGGGCCGCCATTCTCCGGTCTTATTCGTATCACGATAAACATAATAATTTTTATGTCCGTGGTCACGATTATTGGTCATGTCCATTGCCGCCAGATAGTTGATTAAGCCCGCAATATTCATATGATCGTAACCATACCGGAGCTTGGCCTCGCCGCTCAATCCAAGGCCGGAAACCAGCGCCGCCAAATCAGAATTATTCTCATTCTTACGAGTCTTCTTGTTCACCCCGCTACTCGACGAATCAAGTCGATTATACATCTTGTAGAGAGCTCCCTCTCCATCAAGATCGACTCTCTCCAAATAACGATCGTCTCCATCCTCTACGAGATCCGCCGTACTGAAAAATTGTCCATTCTGCTGAACCCGGACTGGAAAGGAATAGTGAGCCGGGTGCCCCGACATACGCATAATCTCGTATCCAATGGTATTGCGGGTTTTTGATTTATCAGCCCAATTAGTAATTAGGTTTATATCCTTGGCGCGCTTTCCTCCCTCGTATGGCAAAAAGCGGTCTCCCTTGTTGAAGTCGAGATCGAAACTCTTCTTCGGGAAACTACCAGTCGATTGTCCGTGTTTATCAGCCTGAATATTATCGTAAAACTCGCCCCGATAATAAACCGAACCCCGTGAACCGCTATCTCTTTCAGCACCCGAGGGACTGGAAGTAAACCAATGAAGGACCGGCAAGTTGGAACTCGCAACCGATGGGTTCTCGGCGATCGTTCCAAAGTATTGTGGGGAATCTCGAGGATCGGGGTAAGGAGGAGCAACTGTCTCCGTACTCGCCGAGTCCGTTGCCGTCACCTTCCACCGTAACATCTGACCCGGCGAAAGATCATTTACAGGAATTACCGCCGTATAAATTCCATCGTTTGCCAGTGAATCGGGACCAGAGCCATCGTCAACCATTGAGAGATTCACTTCCGAATCATACATAATACGCCAAGAAAGCGTTACCGAAGTGATAGGATTAAGCGTCGAGACAACCTCAGCCTCAATGACCAGCCCACCTGCCGCTGGATCGATCGGGGCCAAATCATCAGTCACCATCCGGACGACCGGGCCCAGTTCTGATTCCCCTGCCGAGTTTGCCCCATCAGGCGTTGGACTTGTAAAATAAGCTTCCTCCAAGGAACCGGTTACGCGAGAGCCCAGAAGTTCAGCGCCGAAGAGGGCATCCGAACTATTAAGACTCCGGTTCAGACCATGTATACAGAGAACGTTTTCTCCCACGTTCAAAAGCGTCGTATTAATCACAAAGTCCTCCCCAGCCAAAGCATCGGAATCACTGTTTGAAGAAGTGGCAGCTGATCCATAATCCAAGACATTCGAAGATGGGCTATTTGACTCAGCCAAAGCATCGGGATCACCATTCAAGTATGCCACAAATCCATCATCATAATTTATCCTTAAGACCAGATTAGAAAAAGCACTCGGATCATCTACCTGAAAGGGAATCCTTATATAAACAGTCGTCTTCTTGGTATAAAGCTCCTCGCGGAGATCGGTTGCGATAACATCATAATACTGGTCGTTATCCGTTTGTCCAAAACCATGAGGAGTTACCCCAGAAATCCATGATGAATCATCAAAATTTGTCCCAATCCAAGAACCCAAATTCGCGCCATCCTGAACATCATGATCGCTATTGGTTGGTACCAGATAAGTTGCATTAGAACCCAGAGGGGCCAACGATTCAGTCGAAATCTGCTGCTTGAGACCATACGAAACATTCGTCACTTGGATTGGATAAGCTGAACCATAATCTTGTTCCACCGTCACGCCATCCGGCCGGATGATTCCCAGATATTCCCCGGAAGTCGCAAGCTTGAAATTGGTATGGAGCTCAGCCCCTGAAACCTTGCGATTCTTATCCGAAGCAAAAACCACAAGGCTTTGCGCCGGTTCCAAGGCCAACTCAGGAAAAGTCCACTTGGTAAGGTCGTTGCTATCATCGGTGAGGTGCCAGCCCGCAAGATCGACAGCCGAATTACCCGGATTGTAAATCTCTATCCAATCTTCGTCATCACCATCCTCGTCCAGTAAGCCCGACTGATTTGACGCCATGAACTCCGAAATGACAAGTATCTGCGCCCTTGCTGCCGGAACTCCCAACAGGAAATAGAAGGCCACACCCCAACACCCAAACTTCTTAAAAAATCTAAAATTCTCTTCGCGTATTTCTTTTGGACTATTCCCTGATACGTCTTTCACCCACCTGTTATGCTTCAATTGCTTGGCCATTTTATGTAATCAAAAGTTATTGCAGACCTCATTCATTGGTCAAGAAGCAGCCAAACACCGCTTGAGCCAAACTTCCACGGTAATTCTTCAAAAGATATAAAAGAGACGACCTCCGGAAAAAACAGTGGCGATCCTAAAAAAATGGATAATCCCGCCAACTGACGGGGGAAGTAAAAAACTATCCCATCGGATATCGAATCTCGTCGCTAACCTCATTAATTAAGGTAAGCGTTTTCTCGTCCAATTGCAACCCCGCCGCTTTAAGAATGGGCTCCATCTGGGCGACCGATCGCACCCCCACGATCGTCGCAGCCACAAAATCATGCTGTTTGCTCCAAGCTGTCGCGAGCGTCGTAACATCGAGATCGAGCTCCTTCGCGATTTCGCCAAAACGCTTCGTCGAGGCAATTGTCCGATCGTTCACAAAGCGTGTCGCCATCGCCCGTTGGCGCTCTCCCCCAGTCGTTAAATATTCGGAAAAGCGAGCTCCATTGGGAACTCCATTGTTATACTTCCCCGTCAAAACTCCGCCCGCTAAGGGACTGTATGGCAAAAGGCTCACATTTTCTCGCCGCAAACACTCGGCCAACTCATGCTCGTCCCGGCGGTTGTTCAGAGAAAAATTGTTCTGTATCGTATCGATACGGGTCATCTCCTCTAGGTCACTTGTCCATAGACTCTTCATGACTCCATAAGAATCATCGTTACTCAGCCCAATCGCACGCACCTTTCCCTCTTTTACGAATTCATCAAGCACCTCTAGGGTATCCGCCGCCCTCATTCCGTGATCTGGCCAGTGAATCTGATACAAATCGACATAGTCCGTCCCCAGACGACTCAAACTTCCTTCCAACGCTTTGCGCAAGTGAACACGATCCAGAGCCGCCTTCCCATGACGAATCGGGGGACAAAACCAGCCATGAGCTGCTCCTGCCACCTTTGTCGCTAAAATCACCGACTCACGAGGCTTCGATTTCAACCATTCCCCCACCCACTCTTCGGTTAACCCAGCCAACTCCGCCGTTGGAGGCACAGGATAGACTTCCGCAGTATCAAAAAAATCAATCCCGGACTCAATAGATTCATCCATAATCCGAAAACTCTCTCGCTTGTCAGCCTGCGTTCCGAAGGTCATGGTCCCCATGCAAATTTCACTGACTACAATTCCGCTCGTTCCTAGTCGTCTTTTTTCCATACCCCCAATTCTCCTCAAGCCCTTCTAACAGGCAAGCGACTTCGCTTTTGATCTTCAATTTCCAACCCGTTTTCTCAAGATCAACATCTTGAACATCTACTTTAGGGCCTCCGCTGACCCACCCTACTCCTCTGATCCTATGAACTCCTGGCACAAAGAAACCGGGCGGATCGTGAGCCAGATCAAGAATCTTCCATAAAATTCAGTTAAGAATATCGCGGCAAATCCATTTTTATGTGAGCCTACGGTCAGTATGATCACCGCAACTACTGAAAATATTCCTGGCCATCAAATCTCCTCCCATCTCGGCATCGTCTGCGGTAACACCGTTCGAGCCAAACACGTCGGGCGCGATATCATGGCCGGTCTCAAAACAATCGTGGGAGGCGAAGTTTCTGGATACACCGAAATGCTTCAAGAGTCCCGCAACCAAGCCACTGACCGCATGATTGCGCAAGCTCAGGCCATGGGCGCAGATGCCATCGTGAATGTCCGATTCACAACCTCACAAGTCGCACAAGGGATGTCCGAAATGCTCGCTTATGGCACCGCTGTTAAGCTTGGTCAAAGTGGCACTACTTCTCCGCCACCTATTTCTTAAATCACTTACTTCAGCCCATCCACACGGGAGAGATTCCCACGTTCACCATCGTCGGAATCACAATTATTTAGGGCTATTAAACCAACTGCCGCCAGCAGCCAAACCAGCATTAACTCTTAAAATATCGCTGAACCAAGATTATTGCTCGATCTAGTTTTGAGGAATCTCGTTCACGGTATAGTAAGCATGACGGTGAAGCAATTCCCCCCCGCCACTTGAACGTAAGGCTCCAAGGTCGAATTCGTGAACATGACCTTTTCTTAGGGTCTCCAATTCAATAGTCGCGGACATCCCATCATTCGCCACCCTTACTGACTTCACCTCCGGCTCAGTCTGATCAATCTCCGGCCCACCATAACCTTGATGATACTTGTGAGTAAAAGTCTTTACCAGATAAGTCGCCGGATCGCCCGCTAACTTCGCTTCGACCTCCTTGGTGAATTCCAACTTGAAACCTTTCGGAGTGATTGTCACTTCCTTGATCTCAAAGGGCATCTTACCAGACCACTCAAGGCGCTCCAAAGCGAAAGGCTTTAACCCCCGCACCGGCCATCCACGATTTGTTCCGCCAGCCAAAAGTCTTCCCTCTGGCGTAAACTGAATGTTTAAAATTCCAGTCGAGAGCTCCTCACGAAACGGATAACACGCACCCTGCCAAACTCCATTTACTTGCTCGGTGGTCGCACGCATGATGAGAGATTGAGTGTAGTCTCCAAGGAAGATTTGATTTTCGAATGGCCCGAACTTCCCCTTCGTCTTATCCAGCACGAATCCGGTGATTGAACGCCCCATACGAATATACGGGAAGATCACCGCATAAGGAACCAACTCTGCGACCTTCTCCTTCTCAACCAGAATACTTGAACCCGACTCCGGGTTCACCGGTTCCTTCAAACCAGGAGCGTATTGATACCAATTATAACTCGCCGGGTGCCCCATGAAGCCGCCCTCTTTGACAAACTTCAAACTACACGAGGAATTCCATGGCCCCTGACTCTCGATATAGAAAACCGCCCCTTCTTTATTAAATCCAATCCCGCCCGGGCTCCGCATCCCACTTGCGATGGGGATACTTTTCCCTTCCGGGGTAATCTTAAACCCCCAACCACGGAAAAGAGCTCGGGAATGGTAAGATGCCGATAAGCCCAATGCAACATAGAGGTTTCCCTCCTGATCAAACTTAGACCCAAAGGCATACTCATGATAATTGGCATAACCCCAGGCATCCGAAATCACCTCAAAAAGATCAGCCTTTCCGTCTCCGTCCGTGTCCGAAACCTTAGTCAACTCGGCACTGTGAGTTACGTAAAGCGCATCATCTTTCCATGACAGGCCAAAGATCTCATCAAGCCCGCTTGCAAAAAGCTCATACTTCGGCTCCGGCCGCTCGGCATCGATTCCCGAAACAAAGAAGATATCACCGCGGCGCGTTCCAATTGCAATTCGATCGTCCGGCAATTGCTCAAAGGCACCTGCCTCAATCACGAGATTCTTTGGAATCGGAACTTGTACCACCGGATAAAATTCACGTTCGCGATCCGCTGTGCCCCAGCGATCGCCCACTTCCTCGGCCGTCATCGACGCCATCAGGAGCGCCACCATCATTGTCGCTTTAGCGAAGGATTTCATAATCAATTGAGTAAGTGTTTTTTTCAGGCCCGAGTGGAATTTTCATGAGCAACTCCTGCCCACCATTAACACCTGAAGATCGTAAAATCGTCTTCACTTCACTTCCAAGTGTCAGTCTCAAATCGGTTGTCTTAAAGACTCCGTCGGATTCGTTTATAATCTTGCCAGTAAGTGCCCGGAAGTGAAGCACACCCGCTTGCTTGGCATCGAAACTGAATCTCCTGTTTAGCACCTTCTCGCTCTTCACTTCAAAGCGATCTTCGATCGCAATCTCTCCGCAAAGATAACGCAGGGTCGGATTCCCATCTTTTCCCAGAGCATAACCCCGGAAAGCATAGCCTAAATTTTTAGGATAAAGAGGGTTCGGATTCACCGGATTCTCCTTCGTCATCACCGGCTTCAGAGGCCACGTTAGGCCGCTGTCTTTCAGCTGCAAAAAAGCGACATCCTGCGCCAGTTGAATCGATCGCTCCGAGGGATTAAAATCGCCCGCTCCCTGGGACCGCCAATTAGCCGTGAGATACTCGCCCTTCCAAATTGCGGACAAGGCTCCGTTCTCCAAATTAAAGGCATAGTTCAAGCCGCCAGGGAAACCCACAGCCAATCCGCGAAACCCTGCCACCCGACTCCGGCCACGATAAACCCTCACTTCATCACTGACCTCAAGCTTGTTCGGCTTAGATTGCAATCCTTTCGGATCACGAGCTGATCTTCCGAGCGAAAACTGATGCCAAAGTGCCCTCAACTGCTCATGGGTATCACCCCCCATAATCTCAGTCTGCACCGCTTTTCCATCCGGCCAGTAGTTAGGCATAATAATTCCGGGACGATGTTTCGCAGGGTTCTTCATGAACTCATAAAACCACCCTGGTTGAAGTCGCTGATAAGTCAGGATCAAATCGTAACCCTTCATCGCCGGCGATTCCTTTCCGTTGTAGTTGTGGCAGGAGATACAATTCAGGCCTTCCGTTCCCAGCAATAAATGCCCACCGTTCCTGACCATGGGTTGCTCCTGGCGATTCGGTGGAGGCAAGTCCACCTGTCGCAATTCATCGACCTCCGCCAGAATCTCCGGCAATCCTTCTAATGCTTCCCGACCAAACTGCGGCATCCGTGTCTTCATATATGGCCGCACCGAGAGACCGTCATAAAGAACCTTGTTCATCCACTCCGGCTTTAGCTTACCCCCGATCTTAGTCAGCGGCGGTGGGATCCGGGCGGCATCACCGAGGGCCTCTTCAGTGGTATGGAAAAACTCATCAATTTCTTCAGCTACTCCGCCAAAATCATCACGGGTGTGGCATGCGATGCAGTTCAACTGGGTCAGCTTCATTTGGACGCGGTCTTCATCCGAAAACTTCACCGGCTTCTCCAAGGCCGAAGCAATTGCCTTGGCTTGACCATCAGACAGCTGATAATTTGCACCCTTCCCGACAAAGCACCCCTTCTTCAAATCGACCTCCTGCAACTTTGGTCCCGTGACAGGCTTAGCATTCCCCATGGTGTGACAGGCCACACAATCATACTTCTCAAAATTTGCCTTACCCAACGCAACTAGCTTGGCATCCGGCTTCACCGGCTTTCCGGCCTTTCCTCCCAAATAGGCTTCCAATCCCCCTGCTTCCGCAGAGGTCAGGTTCATGTTTGGCATCCGACCCGATGGCCGAACCTTAAGCGGGTCCAGCAGGAAACTCGCCAAAGCCCCTTCCAGATATTTTCCACTGATATGCGCCAGTGATTTTGCTTTATCAAATCCTTTTCCCTCCGGAGCATGGCAGGCAACACACCCGACTTCGTGAAAAATCTCGCGCCCTAATTTGGCATCACCGGTCACTTCTTTGGCCTGACCTTCTTCGGATGTTAGTGACCTCAAATAATGACTGATCGACTCACTCACTTTCGCCTTTTCAGCCTTCGGCAACCCACCCAAAACATCCGGCATGGTGGTGCCAGGATGAACCTCGTGCGGATCTGTAAGATAACGCATTAAATAATCGAGATTCAATCGAGATCCCGCCTCGCTCAGGTCAGGCGCCAATTTCATGGTGGTTGCGCCCGGCAGCTCGTGACAGGCCGCACAACGTAATTCCTCCATCAGGAGATGGCCGGTCTTGGCCTCATCGAGCGGATGCTTTCCATTAAGACCCGGAATCACCGGTACCGCAAAAAGGATACCGCCAGGCATGAGTGAAAGGAGAACCACCTTGCTCAGAAATCGCATAGCCAACTGTGTCACCCGTGCTCTTCTTGGCAATCATCCATTTCCCCGTAGACCTACCCACGGACGGGCATCGTTCACGGTTTAAAGGAAGCCTTTGGATCGCGTTGTATCGCCGGATTGAGAAAAAGTTCTCCATCCTTACTCTCATCCAAAATTCCAGAAATGATCACACTCTCACCCACCCTGATCGCTTCTGCCATTTTTTTCATTTTACCAAAGTGGCACTCAGTTCCATGCGAAAGAATGACTTTAGGAATTCCCTCTTCCGAAAAATCAACCCGGTTCACCACTCCCCGAACAAGCACCTTTTTGCCGACGAATTCTTTTCCTCTCTCAGCCAAATCACTTTCCTCGATATGCGCCTTGGCGCGTCCGTAATCCAACTTCCAGCCTTTAATAAATCCACACCCGGACGCCATCAAAATCACACCAAGAACAAATACCGAAAAGATCAATATCTTGCTCATTCCTTTGAACATAACTTATTTTTGCACCACTGCCAATCGATCAAAATATCCCTGAAATCATTTTAAATGATCTTTATTCTTCATTCTCGGACCTGGCTCGCAGTCAACTCCCCATGACCGCCTCGGTCATTCTCAAAACTTGCACCACTTCCCTGACTTGATGAACCCGATGGATCATGGCTCCCCGCTGACGGGTGAGTGCCGTTAGCGCCTGGGTCGGAAATTCCCGGCGTGACATTGCTGGATCGCCAAGCAATTGCCCAATGAGGGTTTTACGCGAGAGCCCCATGAGGATTGGGCGATCATGAACTCGATAGTCTTCCACACGATTTAGCAATTCCAGATTGTGAGAAAGAGATTTTCCAAACCCAATGCCAGGGTCAAACACGATCCTCTCGGACTCAATTCCAGCAGACACCAAAGTCTCAAATCGTTCCTCAAAAAAGCTACCCAGCTCGGAAACCACATCTTCATAAGTTGGCGAATTTTGCATGGTGCGCGGATTCCCCTGCATATGCATCACCACGATGCCACAATCTGACCCGACACAAACGTCGATCATGGCGGGATCTCGCAGACCAGTCACATCATTTACAATCGTCGCCCCAGCTGCCAAACCAGCCGCCGCAACTTCCGCCTTACACGTATCAATCGACACTGGCACCGTTTCACTCGAAACCAACTTCTTGATCACTGGAATCACTCGCGAAATCTCATCGTCCGAGCCCACTTCAACCGCTCCCGGGCGGGTGGATTCACCGCCTACATCCAAAATATCAGCACCTTCCTCAATGAAACGATATGCCGCAGCCAAGGTATCAAACAAATCTAGGTGCAAACCTCCATCCGAGAACGAATCCGGAGTGACGTTGAGGATTGCCATAACCAGCGCCCTGTCATCGAGATTCCAGCTGAATTTTCCAGCCTTCCACAAAATCTGGGCGCTTTTCGACTCATCTTCTGCAGGGTTGCACTCGGTCATGGGTTTCGGCATAATCTCGCTTACACCACTACCATCTCAATGAAAAAAGCAACCTACTTCATCATAGCCTCCTTATTCGCAGCAGGGGCGGGCTTTTCAGACGAAGATCTTTGGGAATCCAAGGGGCCGCACGTTCGCATCAAAAAGAACGACCAAGATGGATCATACGTTGTCTTCGAACGCTCACCTGACGACCGCCGACTTGTTAAAACCACCAAGAACGAAAATGGTGAGGTCAAAATGAAGGCCACCTACACGCGGGACACCAAGGGGTTCCTTAGATATGGGCAGATTCATGATGGTCAAGGCGTTCTCATTTATCGCGTGCAGTATGGTTACGACAACGAAAGCGGCCAACTTGTGGCCGAGCAGATGTTCGACGCTCGGGTAAAGCACTTCTTTCCTACTCTCGACAAAAACGGCCAGCGTAAGGAAATGCCCATTCGCCGAGTTTACTATTTTTATGACTCCGAAGGAAATCAAAGCAAGGCTATTTCCCTTGTCCCGAAGGCAGGAAAGACAGCGCGCGAGACCTTTAAGAAGACCAACAAGCCACTCGATCTCTACGGCGAGGAAGAGGGGTTCGACCCCAATAATTCCACTCGCCCCAACAGCCCCTTCGACGAAGAAAACAAAAAAAAGGCTCAATGAGTCCTGAACGAGTTTTTCAAGTCCTGACCGTCTTGGGATTGGCCGCGGGCGGCTGGCTTTACGGGGACTATTGCAAAAAAGCGGGACTTCCTTCGCCGGACAATGATAGAGCCGCGACCCTGCGCGCTGAAAATTCCGAATTGATCCAGCGTGTCGACACACTCGAAGACGAGCTCGCTCAGGTGCGCTCCATGCTATCCAACGGCCCTTTCCCAGTCCCCGATGACATCATCTCCTGGGTTGAGAAAGACTATGATATGGTCTTTCTAAAAGCCCCCAATGTTCGCTTAGCCTCCCCCACCGCAGTTAGGGACGCTGCTCATGCTAATCTCCGCCTCATCCATGGAGAGATTGATTTGGAACATGAAGGACTTGCTTGGGAACTCCTTGGGCTCCTTCCACCAAATCAACGACTTTTCACCCAGCTCCTCTTCGTCAACAGCAGTGGAGTCAAAGGGGTCTGCGATCTCAGTGAACAGCGAATTCTTCTTTCGGAAAACTTCGATGCCATGAGCGTGCCCGACCGTTCAGTTTTGGTTCGCCTTCTTGGCCAACTTCTAGCCTACCAAAATCACCCAAGAAAAGAGTGGGGCTCGCGCGATGAATGGCAAGCATGGGAAGCAGTTCACACAGGTTCCGCCGCAGCCCAGCAAGCGAGATTTCTCCGTCGTAACCCCGCCGCAAATCAAGCTGGTTGGAGTGATCCAGAACCCGCACGGGAGCAACTCCTCAACGATCTTGAGCCTGCACTTCAGGGGTTTTGTAACTTTCCATTCATCGAAGGTGCCGATTTCTCTCGCTATTTCTTTATCGATTCCCGTGAAGCTTGGGCTGCCATGTTCCGTAATCCCCCGAGCACTACTGCCGCGGTTCTGCACCCGAATCAAAAAAACCGTGAAGCGGTCGAGATCACTTTTCCAAATTCCGGACCAGAAATCATACACGAAAACACAATCGGAGAATTGGGTCTCCGTTTGTGGCTTGAGCCCTTCGCCGGAATGGACGAATCCGGATTGCTGGCACAGCAGTGGCGTGGCGATCGATACCAATTACGCCGTAATCCGGATGGACAATTCAGCCTTAGCTGGAAAATTGCATTAGCAGATGCAAAATCGGCCAAAAGCCTCAAGGCAGAGGTGGAACGATCAATGATCCGGCACTTTCACGAGGCGCAGGCATTGCGTCAGACCGAAGTGACTGTGTCAGACACCGTCTTAAATTTCACCAACTCGCCGAAGAAATGAACTCAACAAAACGAATCAGTTTTAGCGGCCGGGTCCAAGGAGTGGGCTTTCGTTACACCACCAAACAACTCGCCCTTGGATTCGACATCGTTGGTTCAGTTCGAAATCGAGAAGACGGCACGGTTGAACTGGAGGTAATGGGAGACGAGGAAGAAGTAAGTGAATTCATTACCGAAATTGTGGAGGAATCCGAACTCGCCAGCCTGATTAAAGAACACCGCATTTGGGACATTGACCGACTCGCAGATTGCCGCGGCTTCACAATCGCCAATTAATCTTTGATTACCCGGTAATATTTATGAGCCAAAGAAGAAGCCGGACCGAAGGGATCGTAGGTTCCTTCTTGCCCGTCCGACCAAGAGAGAGGTCCACCATCTCCGACAAAAGACGGTATCACACTGACCCAACTACAACCATCCGGTGAAGTTTGGACAGTGTATGTCGCACCGACTTCGGACATGAGCCGAATTGAAAGCCCCCCGTTATTACTGGCCCCGATTTCGAGATCCAAATCGGGACCCCGGGGAGGATCTTCGGTAATCACACTCCAACCAATATCCTTGAGGGCAGCAGCGTCTACATTCGTAATTTCAAGCCGAGTAACTTCGCCACCAACATTGAAAACCGGTTCCATGAGAAGATCCTGCAAGTTGCCCGCGCCCACTGTTCCAAAATACAAAGGCGTTCCGAGAGGAAAGATCTTTGACTGATATTCACCATCCCTCCAATGATAATCTTGCGACGACGACTTGACGATCTCGAGCCCGACTACCTCCCTAGCAGTATCAGCTTCAAGAGCCGCCACTGCATTTTCACCCACAAAACGATCCTCCTCGATCAAATCACGGAACTCTGCAACCGACCTGGCATTCAAGCCCAGGCAATGACCGATCTCATGCACCGCAATGCTATAAAAATCCAAAGACGTTCCACCCTCTGGCTGCAAAAATTCAAAACTCCAATTCCGATCCAAATCAAACGAAATAGTTCCACCAATCACGGTAAGAGAGCTCACGCCAAGATTAAAACCACGATTAAGGAAACTTCCCGGATCAGCATAAACCGAAGCTAAATTCCTAGCCCCGCCAATCGGAGCTCCGCGGCCCGCGCCATCCAGATTTCGGGCTCCCACATATAAAACCCAAACATTCTCACCTAGCGAAAATCCCCCAAGATATTCATCAGCAGCGGGTTGCCCCACCTTAAAGTAAAAATCACTTTTCTTACTGGCCGCGGCACTCAAGACATGATTTTTACCCGTCCCCGGATGAATAATCTCAAATCGCCCATCCACTAGCTCTTCATCTTTTATATCCACAGGAAGAAGAGTCTGGTTCACGATCCGACTCCACCGGGCAGCAGCAGCCTCGATCACCACCTTCGCGGCAGGATTATCGAAAAAACCTTGGCTATCGTATCGGTAATCAACCTTAATCTCGATTCCTTTCAAGGGAATCCAAGCAGTCATCAAGATTACCAAGGATTTCATTCCTTTAATATACTCAAATTCAAAACACTGACAACTTAGTTGTTAAGTTTTCCTGAATATCAAGGTTGCCTTTGCTCTACTTGGGCGCTCTTTTGTTGATTTTTCACATCCGCAGTTACCACTTTGATTCCCGTCTCAATACACTCGCTATTGAAATCACCATAAAAAAGGAGCCCCATTAGGCGAACGAACGGCCGTGGATCGGCGCCACGACGCTAAAAACTCATCTTTGAGCCTCTATCTCATGCTCAATCATCGCTTCAGGAACTTCCCCGGTGACACAATTTTAGAAGCGCCCGAAAGAAAATCACCAGTCCTCCCAAAAGAAAGAGGGCTGGGAACAATATCGAATATCCCGGAGCCTTCGTTTCATGCTCAAGAAGAACCTCGGTTGGATCATCAGGATTCACAAAAGCTGCCACCTTGCTTCCTACCAGAAATCTCTCAACGGAGGACTCTATCTTATTTTTTTTCTTCAAATACGGGTTTTCCCGGCGTTTGAGCCTCTCTCCCCGGTAAAATTTCCCATCGACCCGGTATTCGTAAACCAACTTATGGCAAAACTCCTTGGCCTTTCCGATCTGGCGATCCCCTACCTCGGAAACGACTACCACGGCGGGATGACTCGGCCATTCCTGCGTTTCTTTCGCCCGAATATATCCGCGACCGAGAACAAAAACAAAAAAGCCGCCCATCATAGCCAACGCTAAGCCAATGAACGCTAGATAGAGATACCCTCCGATGCCCTCTTTCTTCACAAACCATCGGTATCATAATCCCCCACTCTCGCAAGACCCGTGCTTGCACCTGAGCAAGATTCCCGCCAGAACATCTCTATGAGCACTTTTGCAGAAACCGTGATGGACGACCTCAAGATCGCAATGAAAGCCAAAGACTCGGTGGCTCTCACCACTCTTCGCGCTCTCAAAACCGCCCTAACCAACGCCGCTATCGAATCTGGCAACAAAGATAACGTCATCGAACAATCCGATGCCCTTGCCATCGTCCGAAAACAAATCAAACAGCGTAACGATTCAATCGAACAATTTGAGAATGCTGGGCGTTCCGAGCTCGCCGAAAAAGAAAAAGCAGAAATCGTCGTCCTCGAAAAATACCTCCCTGCCGCCATGAGCTCCGAAGAAGTCTCGGTAATTGTGACCGCAGCCGTCGCAGAAACGGGAGCCAGCAGCCGTGCCGACATGGGTAAGGTCATGGGTATCGTGCAAGCGAAGACCGCCGGACGCGTCGACGGTAAGACCCTCTCACAAGAGGTCATGAAGCACCTTTCCTGAAGGGCGAGTAGCGCTGAGCTGCCCTAGCTGAGATCACCCCCCAACTCAATGAGCTTCGCCGCCATAATCGTCGCTTCCGGATCCTCACAACGTATGGGCTTTGACAAGCTCGCCGCCGAGTGGAAGGGCAAGACGATTCTTTGGCATAGCGTTCACGCCTTTTCTTCCCTCGAAGAAATCTCCCAAGTCATTGTTGTCACTCCGCCCGATCGTTTTGCGTGGCTTTCCGACCTCGGCCCAAAACTCAACCGGACCAATGGAGGCAAGGAACGACCTGACTCCGTAGCCGCCGGCCTTATGGCCTTAAACGAAGACATCAGCCACGTCGCCATTCACGATGGCGCCCGCCCACTCGTCTCACCCGAGTCCATCCGCGCTACTTTCGCCACCGCTAAAAAAACCAAAGCCGCGAGCCTCGCCCGCCGGGTTACCGAAACTTTAAAGCGAGCTACTCCGGAAGGTGTCACCTCCAAATCAGTCTCTCGGGACAACCTCTGGGTCATGGAAACGCCCCAAGTTTTTTCAACAGACCTGATCCGGCAAGCTTACCAGAACGTCACCTCCGGCGATACCCAGATCACCGACGAGGTCTCTGCTCTGCAGCTCCTCAACCAAGGCACCACCCTTGTCGAAAATCCCTCTCCCAATCCCAAAATCACTATTAAGGCAGATCTCGATGCCCTTCCATAACATTTGATGATCTGCAAACATTTCTGCGATGATGAAAAATTCCGCCTTATTGCAACTGCTCACCCCACTCCTTGAAGCGGGCGTTTCACGTATCATAATCTTGGCATGACATTTTTCGCCAAAGGACTTTTCTCACTCTTCAGCTTTCTGGTTCTGCAATCATGCTCCACCGGCAGCCCTGGCAAGCCCTCAACAAAACAAGCCCTCAACAAAGAGTGGTCTGCCATCAAAGCCACTATCTTGGCTCAAAGAAAAGCCGGGTATCCAAACTACGACCCAAAATGGCTCTACGTGGTTGATCCGGCCACCCAACGAATGAATGTGATTTCTCTGAAAACCGGAGAAATCCACGAAAATCTTCGCTGCGGGACCGGCAAACGCGGCCTTGGTATCGCACATGCCCAGACCCCCCCGGGGTTTTTCACGATGGGCGGAGTGCGCATTGCCCAAAATGCAGATTCTTCCATTCAAACCGGTGACTCGAAAAGGGGCGTGAGCGGGATCTATGCCGAGATTCTTTACCCACCTACCCACCCAGACCCCAAGCTACGGGGCTACGTTCCAAACGGCGTTGTCATTCACTCCTACAATCCCAACGCCAGCGAAATGCTTTACCAACGCCGGGCCCAGCGAAAAATAGGCCGCATTCCCTGCACCACCGGCTGCCCAGTCCCCGACATCGACGAAGCCCCGAGACTCGTCTCCTACCTTAAACAATCAGCCGGAAAGTTCGACCCCACCGCAAACCCCAACTCCCACCTCCGGGCACTCATCAGCAATGGTCAAGTTACGCAATACCAGCGAAATCGACTCGGCGATCCCATCTACATTCTCAACCGCCAATAGAAATCGGTGAGCTTCGCTCAATCCTTTCTGTGAATCCCTTGGCTTTTCAATGCCTCCCCGGACTCTCGTTTAACCAGAATCTCTTTCAATGCCCGATCCTGTTTCCTCCGTCGTTTCCGAAAAACCCTTTTTTGCTCCCTACGGAACCATTTCGCCAATGGAATTAACTGGCCAAAGGCATAACCATCGATCGCGAAGATTTGACAACTTCCATCCGCTTTTACCTGCACCGAAAGATTGTCAGGTCGCGCTTCCACAAACACCCAGTGCTTGTCGAGCTGTTGCCAGAATTCCTCTAATGCTTCTTCACACTCGGAAGTCAGGCCATGTTGCCAAACGTATTCTTTGAGCGTGAGAGAGATTTTTCCATCGTAGTCCGTGATGAGATCGACTTCCAGCACTGGACCAAGATCTGAATCGACCATTTCATAGGCCTGAGCCACCAAATTCCAAGCAGCAGGCCCCACTCGCCGAGACAAGACCTTCGAAAAGTGCAGCTCTCCCTCATTCTCATGATAATACCATTTCGGACGTAAAAATCGCGCCACCAAATTTGCCCTCTTCCATCGATCACATTTGTGCCAGTCCTCAGTCATCAACTTGAGACACCGGTCACTTTTCTCGGGATGGAGATAAACCTCACGATGATTCCCATGGGCAAAAGGACGCTGGCCACTCAAACTGATCACTTTTTCAATATCCATAAACGCCCCGAAATGGCAAGATAAGCTCCATTGCAAATTTTCTCATTTTTGTAACAGGACATTTGCCTGCCTGCTATACATACTGGCAAAGTTATGTCTTCAAAAACGAAACTCCTTTCTACCATCGCACTCCTCGTTATCGCGCTGGCTGTCGCGATCTTCTTTATTTTTCGTGATAACAATAGCAAGAAAACCATCCTCACAGCAGAGCAGCTCTCCCGCTTTGAAGAAGGGATGCTTTATCGAACAATCGTCACCTCAACAGTTCAGGGACAGGTCGAAGATAGGGATTGGGGTATCGGAAAAAAAATCACCCTCATTCACGAAGGCGAAACCGATTTCATTCGCGAAGTGAAATCCGTCGCCAAGGATCATACCGAAGTGGTTGTTGATTTGGAAATTCTTACAGCCCGTGACCTTGAAGTAACACTGGCTCTTGATGACGTGAATTTCCACCTCCCACCGGCCGTTGGCGTTCTAGGTAGAGGAGCACGGAAGATCCTACTGCCCGGCCCGGAAGGCGTCGCGATTGACATCGCCACGGATCGCGCAGCTGAATGGTTGAGAAGCGACGTCAATCGCCAAAAAGTTCTCTCGCGAATCAATTTCGCCGTTGAAGGCGTAACCGGGAAGGGCCTCGAAGAACACCTCCTCGAGGCTAAGCTCCAACCCCTTGAAGCCTATGAAGGTCTTACGGCTGAATACACTTACGAAGCCGGTAAGGGCCTCGTTGATTTTCAGACCAAAGCCACCCTTTCCAAAGAGAAGGAAGATCGGGTCAAAAACTTTTCGGTCTACAGCGAAGCCTACCTTCTTCCTGATACTGATCCCGATGGCCCGGATGAATGGGATGTCGATGTCAAAACCATTGCCCACTTGCTGGCGCCCAGTAACGATCTCGATGTCAGCGGCACACTGACCTTGAAACGCGATTCGACTTACGGCGATGAAACACGTCTTAAAATCGTGAAGGGTAAGGTCGTCTTTTCCGGCTCCACCGACAAAAACCAAGTCCTCGGAACTTGGGCCGCGCGTGGCTCCCTTTACTACAATTTAAAGACCCACAGCATCGTCGAAGGCAACCTAACCGGAGAAGTCTCGCTCGAACGAAAGAGTACCGACCACGTTCTCTTCGAGAAGAACTTTAAAACGAAGCCCAGCTACCGAGTTATCATAAAGGGTTACGCTACCAAAGACCCTAACGAAGCCCGCAAAGAAATTACTGACGAAAAGACAGAGCGATGATCAAGAGCGCAATTGGTTTGCAAGTCGAGGGGCTCACGATTCGTCAGAAGGGCCTCACCATTCTTGACCACCTCTCACTCCATCTTGAGGCTGGTTCGCTGACCGGGCTCATCGGACCAAGCGGAGCAGGGAAAACGACCCTGCTTCGAACCCTGGGACTGCGCCCCCCCAGCAAAAAGAACGAGGATCTCGGGATCGTCTCCCTTGTTTCAGGAACCAAGGCCACCCGAATCTCTGGAGCCAATCACCAGTCTCTTCTAGAAATCCTATCCTATGTTCCTCAGCAAGATCTTTTCCCGGAATACGCCAAAGTAGGTGAGGTCCTTGAAGAAGCGCTGATCTTCTCCGGTTACGATGCCAATCCTGCTTCAGTTTTAGAGTCTGTTGACCTTTCAAAGGATTTTCTTGAAAAGGCTGTTGCACAGATTTCCGGCGGAGAGAGGCGCCGTCTCTCTCTAGCCCGGGCTCTTTGCTCCGGCCCTCGCATTCTCCTACTCGATGAGCCTACAAGTGGCCTCGACCTGCCGGTAGCTTACGAAGTGATGCGGCTTTTACGGGGGCTTTGTGATCGCCATAAGCTAACCATCGTGGTCACCAGCCACCTGCCCGGAACACTCGCAGTTTGCGATCGTGTCCTCGTCATGGAGAAAGGGGGTAAGCTGAGAGCCGATCACCAAGATGTTCCAGCTTTGCTTGCCACCACTGCTGAAGCAGATCTATTTGAGAAAAATACCTCAATCACACCGATCAAATCTTTTGACTATACCGACTCTACTGACGCCAGTCGTGATTGGTGGAACCTCCATCACTTCGGAGCGATATTCCGACGCTCCGCCCGGCAGTCTTTCCGTGACTACGGAGCCGCGGGCGTCACTATCGTCCTACCCATTCTTCTGGCCGGGCTTATCGTATTCGCGCAATCACTTCACGGAAGTAACAGCCCACGCTTCATCAACTTCTTCCTCTCGATCGCAGCTCTATGGATTGGCATGTCGCTAACGATCCGAGAGATAATTTCAACCCGTGCGCTTTACGCGATTGATGAACTCAGCGGGCTCGGAAAATTCTCCTTCTTTCATGCTAAATCCGCCTTTGCTACCTTAATGGTTCTTCTCAGCACCCTCCTTCTTTGCGTTTCAACTTGGTTCTTTGTGTCGCTTTTTAACGTCGACCCTAATGCAGTGGGAGCCTCGGACTGGTTCGACGCTCGTGACTTCATTTCGCACTTTTTCGTGCTAGGCATCGTCTGCTTCTCGGGAACCATGATCGGTCTTTTGCTATCGACCCTAGCCCACTCCGAGCGGGGCGCCGTTGCCATGATGCCTATTGTTCTACTTCCCCATGTTCTTCTCAGTAAATACGCCACCGGCTTTGCTGGAGAAGCGAACGACGCGCGCCTTACTCACCCGTTCCACAGTCTTGATTTGAAGGAGATTGACTACTCCGGCTTCACATTAGTCGAACAAGGAAACTTTTGGAGCAGTCTCTTCGCATCAACTCGACACGCCACCTCAGTCTTTGATCAACTAGGTTCCGCTCGGTTTTCCTTAAGTCAGATCTTTGGACTCGATTTTTGGGCTTTGATCATTCTTGTCACCAGTCAGGCCCTTTTGGCTCTCATCATCTTCTGCTACTCCGCAAACTCCGCCATCCGACGAATCAAATGAGTAAACTCGACCCCATCGATAACGGAGTCCGGCGCTTCCGACCGGGGGTAATGTTGGCGCTCTGCGTCTGCGTCTTAATTGGCAGCGCTACCCTGGTTTTTCAAAAGGTTCAAAACAAGCAGAGTGCTTCCGATTCACCCCCTCCAACTACCAAAGTCAGCGAAGAGATTGAGAGGGCCCGGAATGACCCGGGTCCACCGCCTATCCCGCCGTCCATCCATCCCCTCGAGGGAAACCGCCGGCTCTTTCTCGCTGATGGCTGTCTCTACCGCTATCAGGAACTAAGCTTCACCCGTAACTTCAGTAATCAACACGGGCACCCCGGAGCGGTCATTCGCCACGGTGATCCTTGCCTCTGGAACCTTGTAGGAATCCCCGAAAAAGAAGACGTTTACCGGATCTTTTGCGCCGACCCTAACTTCCCTGACCTTCACGAACACAATCTCACTTACACTCGTTTTCAGGAAGACGGTGTTCCGCAGGATGACCATAATCCCTTTGTCACTCTCCGTGACCGCGACTACTGCGAATGGAAAATTCAGAAAGCCGGGCCCAAGGACCAATACGAAATATATTGCCTTAGCGGAAACGGTCCCTTTAAAGACGCTAGCCTCGCTTGGACGGACGAGCAGGAGGGCCTTTCCTCGGATTTACTCACCGTAACCCTTGGAGAAAACGGAACTCCTTCATGGTGGATTCTCCCGGAAGGAGAAAGCCCAAAAATCCCGCGCCGGGCCTCCCACATGATTGTCATGAACCGGGGTCGGATCATGTATCAAGACGAGTCATTGGAGGACTTTGAAAAACACGGCCCCGAAATCTTCCGGGCCCAACTCAAAACTGCCGACGACAAATTTGTGAGATCTGCGAAAGCGCTCGATTACGTCCAGCTTGTGAAGGCAATTCGCGATTCCGATCCGGTAGTCAACCACCCTGATTTTCCGGCACTCCTTGGGATGAGTCCTTTAGCTTTTCTCGATGGGCAAGTTTCACTGAAAGGTAGAGATCCGATGTTTCCCTTTATCATTCCGCTCAAAGTCGCGCTCTACCCGCATCTCATCCACGAAATCAAGATGGAGAATACGAAATTTTGGAAGAATGATTGGGAGACGCTTGAGGATTTCCAAAGCCACCTCGACGAATCTGACATTGCCGATGGCCGGGTCTATCAAGGCACCCGGTTCACCTACATATTTATTTCGTGGGATCCATGAAGCCGCTTGCGAGAAAAGCACAGAAGAATACGCAAACATCCAGATATAAGCAGATTAACGAGATGGAACCTAAATTGACCAAGTATTGGTTCGTGATCTACGTACTCGCCGCCCTGTTAATTCTTGGCGGTCTTTTGAATCTTGGAATCCATCTTGGACCAAAGTTAGAAGCATGGTTATTGGTAAAGCTTGTTCCGGAAGTTTGGCACTCGGCGGTCGATGACCTCATTCACAGATTTTTCTTTAAAGAACTAAGGGCATTCCTTGTCACCACCGGCTTCGGGCTGGGAATCATCACCGTTGGCATATTTCTCTTTCCCCTGAAAGAAAAGCTCTCCACGACTTATGAAGGAGAGTGTTTTCCCGAACTCGAAAAACAACGGCAACCTCCTCTCTGGCGTCAGGGCTTGGAGGAAGTCAAGCTAGCCTTTCTCTATCTTCTTCTGCAAGGAATGAGCCTCTTTCTCGCCGTCCAAGATTATACTTTTTTAGCGTCTCTTGGAGCTGCTCTCTCGATCGCCTACCTTGTTGCTGCGATGACCTTAGACCACTGCTCACCATTCTTCCAGCGCCGTAATCACAAGATCCATGGCGTTATCTGGATCCTTCTGCGACACGCTCCCTTGCGCGCTACTCTTATTGGCCTTATCTGCATCGGCCCCGTCATTATTCTCGAGCGCCACCTTCCAGCTTCACTTGATCCAACAATTGCAATCGCCATTCTCGTCTTTACCGAAGTTCTCGGGATGGCCTGTGCAACTCTTCTTGGGTGTCATCTTGGTTCCGCTCTCGTGAAAAAAGAAACCGTCCTTTCCAACCAGCATCCTCCGAGATTGTGGACTCTTTCCTACCGGACTGCGGTTTTTATTCTCACCATTTGGCTCGGAGTATTCTTTAGCTGGTGGGGAAACGGCATTTACACTCATTACCAAATCATGAGGTGCCAATATCAACCTCTCTGGAAAAGGACCGAATTCAAGATTCGAGAAACCAAAGCTCTGATCAGCCTTCCACTACGGATTCAAAATAAATCATCCAAACCACTCGACGTTACCAAACTTCAAATTGAGGTGGAAGGCGAGGGCATCCTCGACGGAAAAGTCATCCTAACCGGATCAACCCTCCAGACCGGTGAGACCTCTAATTTCCTGTTGAATTTTGAAGCTCACCTCACTGAGGAGGCACTTTCGGACCTTCCCCGCTTTCTTGAAGCGGAATATTCCGCACATTTGAAATTTAAGCCGCCTCTCTCCACACCGATCGCTCTAGAACTTTTTCCGTAAAACGAGCCAGTTTATTCGAACTAAGTTCATTTTTTCGGCATTGGCTGGGAATCTAATAGAAAATACCCGCAGTCGCTTGCACCTGTTCAGGGCTCGGGCCACAAAACTTAAGGATCGCGCCTCATAACGTCACCACACCAAATTTAGACTGTTCAAATCATTAAGATTGACCGTCGAATCAAACCAGTCAGTTGAACTGATTTGAGCATTCCTAAAAATTTTTCTTTTTCCACGAGAAATCCAATTTTAGCGTTTCAGCATGTCCAGCGGAATTAGCATCGTTTGCGAGCCCGAAATCGAAGATCTTGACGGTTATTTCGAGGAATTAGCGTCGGTTTACGAAGAATTAGCCAGCCTTCTGAAAGAGGACGGAGTCGACATTCTCCCCTACCTTTTCTGCCCAGACAGCGATCTCTCCGAAGAAGAAGCTGACGCTGCAGGATACACCAAGGAAGATAAAGCCGTTATGAAAATCATTGTGACCGAGGATTTCCACGACGCCGACGAAGTTTACGATGACATTAATACTGCCGCAGATCTAATCCGCGCGATGGACGATGAGATTTTCGAGAATGGTAAGGAGGCTCTCATCCAGGATCTCGAAAGCCTCGCCGAAACACTCGAGATTCCTGTCGAAGAGAAAGTCACCGTGCAACTCCTCCGAGCATAAGTTAGGCAAAAAAAGATTCAAAAACAGAAAGCCGGGGAGTGTTAAAACTGCCCGGCTTTCCTTTGAGAAATTAAATCGATCACCTAAAAGCGGAAACCAATCGAAAGCTCATAAGCGGTGGTATCTTCAACTAGGAACTGGTCAGCCAGAAGTGAAAAGTCATCTCTCCAAAGGTGCCTGATACCAACCTGCGCAAAGAAACTCTTTCCAAGCTTGGCACGAAATCCCGCAAACGCCTGCCCTACGAAATTGCTATCGGAATCAACCGAGAAATCAAATGCATCATCCAAGCTGACACGTTCAATACCACCTCCTGCACCGGCGTAAAAAGAAATCGCACTACTCAACTTAGCTTCTAGTTCGTAATTCAGTGTAAAGTTAGTAAAATTAATCTCTCCATTCTCAACAAAAGGAACCCCAGTCAGCCCTAGAAATTCAAGTTCCGCATCATCTGAATGACCTAAAACCTCGAGGAATAGAGTATGGGAAACTGCATCATCTTCATAGACGGTTCCTCTTAATTGCAGGAATCCATAGCCTTTATCGGGATCCTCCATAAATCCTCCACCAAGCATGATTCCACCATTTATTCCAGCGAACTGGGCTTCGGAAGCGGCAGTGAGCCCAACGATTCCCGCAATTATCATCAATGTTTTTTTCATAATTTATTAACAGTTTTTTCAGTCTTTCTTCTCATATGAGGATGATCTAACTGAAGTTGGTCGTGACGATCTATCACCGCGCCCCCAATCGTTCCGATCATTATCCCAAAATTCTTGTTCGACCCCTACGCCGACTCCAATCACCGGGGCCAACCTCATAGAGCTGGAATTTGAGGGGTTAACATTGACTGGAACCAACTCTTTGTAACGATCACGATAAGACTTTGAAGCATCTTTCACGGTATAAATCGTGAATCCAGTTTGGCTCTCAATGTTTGGAATTAAGGCACCTTTTTCGGCATAGATCTTTGTCTGATTTACGCCTCTCTTAAAACCAACAAGCGCTCCTCCAGCTTCAACAAAATAGCGGTTCCTCGAGCTATAAAAAACCTCCAGCGTACTCCCCTTGGCAATCAAGACATCACTCTCCAGAACGGTCTTGCGGACCATCTGCCCTGAAGGAACCTTCAAATCAGCACTAACGGTCCGAGAGCCAGAACAACTCGCAAGAAAAAAAACCGAGCCAGCAAAGAGGACAATACGCGAAACGCACATGCTGATTAAAACGGAGGGCTCTGACATTTTATTCATGAGAGATATCAAATTTCGATTTTTTCATGGTCTAATTTAAAGACAAGCTTTTTTCAGGGAATCTATCAATTTGAAATTTTCCCACGCTCAAATTTAGAGACAAGATCGAATCGCCGACGGATCTGTGTAATCATCAAATCGTAAATCGGTTTCAAGCCTCGGCCCAATCCCGATTAATTTCCAACCGAGATTACGACTCGCCTCAATATCCCATGGTGCATCCCCAAAGTAGACCACCTCCGAGAAACGTGCCTGATGAATACGAGCAGCCCGGTCAAGAGCCTGAAGCATAATATGCTCCCGAACGACAGCATCCGAGGAACTCGCAAACGGAAGACCGTCGATTTCAAAACCTGCCGTCTCCAATTTATAACGTGCGGAAGCTTCGTGGGCCCCGGTGGCAAGAGCGACGGCATAATCCGGCGACTCTACTAAAGAATTAAAAAAATCAATCGCTCCCGGGATGGCTTGAAACACCGATTTTGGTTGTCCCCGGAGACCATTCACAAGGTGTTCGTGAAAAGCCTTAGTGAGCGCTCCGCTCATCGGCCGGTCGCAGTAGCGTTGAGAAATCTCCTGAGCTACTCCGCTATCGGTAACAAATTGGTATTGAGACCAGTCTGTCTCAAAGTGTTCCACTCCCAAAACCTCGCGAACAGTCCGAATAAAACACTCAGAATCTACCGCATTCGTTTGCGTGAGAGTTCCCTCAACATCGAAGATGACAACTTTCATTAGTCGTGATCGGAACTCGTCATATCTTCAGCAGAACCGCCGACGAGCCGCTTGCCTTTATAGATCATCGAAAATTTCCCGCCGGTTTCTTCGGCGATCATGAGGAGTTGGCCTGCAGGAGTTCCGGGAAGTTCAAAGGCAATTGTATCGATTGGAACCCCCTCGGGATTAAGTTCCTCCATCTTTTCGAGAACATAATCCGCGTCAGTCGGTTCTCCGTCAGAAAGAAGGTAAACAATATTTGGTTGGGGGCTCATTGAGAACGCCATTTTAAGAGGGGGATACCAGTTGGTTCCGCCTTTTGCCGGCATTTTTTGGATCGCCTCGATCACAACGCCCTTAAGGCGCTCGGAGGCAGGATACCAGTTCACCTCTGGCACTGTCCCATTTCCCCGAAACCCTTTTGTATAATGATTAGGGCCTTCAGTGTCGATGGTCCAGCCGGTGGTTGAGAAAAAAATCACAGACACATTCATGCTTGCCGGGAGAGAATTGATCGATCGAACGAGCTCTTTTTTTAGGGCCTGAATTCGTGTTCCGCCACCACCTTCAGCATCCGACGCCATGGAGCCTGAGAAATCGACGATGAAAACCACATTCCTTCCCTTTCTCCGGCTACCAAAAAAGGTGGCACCGCCACCACCATCGCCATCACCTTCTCCAGTTCCAAATCCGGGACCGAAGTCCTCCTCCATCCCAAACATACTATCTGGGTTAGCGGTTACCGGAATAGGAACAGCCACTGGCGATTGAGACTGGGACGCGATAACCTTAGCCATCGAAGAACTCGCTCCTGGTGGCTTGGGTTGGGCATTATTAGTCAACTCCTTCATCCTGACCGGAGGCTCCTCCTCCGGAGTGGCCGCCTGATAAGTTACAATCTGGGGAATCTTCTTGGTAGTTGGAATCAGCGCGATGAGAGCAAGAATGGCGACTAAAACGCCGAATCCGAGGAGCGCGGTCACTGCCGACTGAACGCTTTCGCGACGACGCTGGCGATCCACAGCCATTTTGACAGCATGGCTGTTTGCCGCCAATTGCGCGGCATCAGTCTCGGTCACATAAATGTCACTCATCGTCCTTTGGCTAGGTTACTGGAGGTCGAGCGCACTGGCGAGGAGATTTCATAGCGCTAACCTGCCAGCCGATAAAAAACGCCCCGCCAGTGACAACCAGCAGAGCGTCTAAGATTAGGCTCTCAACCTTGATTTACTTCATATTAAAATGAATCGAGCTTCGGGATTCCCCGTTTTCCATGCGGGTGTGAGCCGTCATGTCGTCGAACTGAGTAAAGGCTGCGAGGAGTTTTTCTACCAATGGGAGATTTTCATTAAAATCATCGCGCATGTATTCGTTCTCAAATATCTCCTCGGAGTTCTCTTTGAGAAGCTTGACCCAATACTCGGCCATCTCACGAGCCGCTGAGAAATTCATGCGTGTGTAACTTCCATTGCGAACAGGAACCTCGCCACCGGCAATGAGATTTTTGTCGATCTCAGCGATAAATTTCTGGGACGTTGAAAAGTAAAAGTGCTTATCAGAAAGCCCCACCACTGGACGAGCGTCCTTGGTCGAAAACTGGATCGCAGTGCTAAAGTAAGTGACACCTTCCTTGGTATTATCATCAAATTCCTGCATTGGAATCTCAGTTCCCTGAACCTCTTTGAGGTTCTTGAGAATATTGCTGATTGAGCCCTCGAGTTTCTTCCAAGCGGTCGAGATTTTTTCGCGATCTGTCACAGGAGTGACGTAGGCAATACGAGGAATGACCCCCTTTTCAATGATCACTCCCGGGACCTCTGGAACGCGAGGAAGGGTTCCTCTGGTGTCGATAATCAGCGCGCCTTCATCACCAGTTCCTTGGGCCCAATCAGCCGTAAGAGCTTCCCAAATATTTTTGAGGTCCCCTGCTGCCAACTCATCAAACATTGTGAAGGCTTCGCGGAATTCCGGACTAATACTTGTGCTATCAAGGTCGATATCAGCGACCCGTGATGCCATCAGGTAAGTAGCCTGACCAAGTGAATCCAACATATCATGCAACTTGGAGGTGAACTCGGGATTCGATCGGCTATTGCTAAAAAAGACGACACCATCCATGTCACCCAGCCCTGCAAAGTTGTGGGCAGTTTTAGTATCGATAGAAGCGAGATTGCTTCCTCCGTGGCTTTCGATTTTAAAACCGTCTTCGATGAAGGCCACCGTGCCAGTGCGGCCGTATTCGAACATATCGAACATCTTGCCCTCAACTCTAGCAACGTGCCCAAGAAGGGCTTGAATGTCGCGGGTGTCGCCAAAGGAATCAGCCTCGGCGAGTCCAGCCTTCAACCCTTTAGCCATCGATGACATCACTTCGTTTGCTCCTCCGATGGTTTTCATCGCTTCCTCCTCACCGAACACCAGCATCCGAATATCTTTATCGAGATAGTCCTTTAGGAAAGACATGCCCTCGTTTGCCAAAAGCGAATCTTCGGGCTTTGCCGGGAATTTGAGTCCATCAAGTGAATCGCCGAGATAAACAATGATGTAGCTCTCTTTTACGCCGATTGCGATGTTGAGGTTCTTTTTGGCTACTGCAGCCAAAAACCGATCAACCATAGCCCGCGATCCAAAAAGTTCGGTCATCTCCTGCCTGGAGTTTTCATCAGCTAAATCGGCCAATTTCTTTCCATTGATGGTCATGCCATTCAGGGCAACACCATCCTTTTCCATCTCGATCTCGTCAAAGGGAGCATTTTCGTCCAAGTCGAAGAGGGAAAGAACTCCCCCGATCATCATCTCGGAAATCTGAGTGCGCATCTCTTCGTCGCTCACCTTGAAACCAATCGTTACAGGAGGCATCTGTGATTTCTCAAAAATCTGAACACCCGCTTCCGGATCTCCCAAAATTGAGCCAAACATCGACATCGCGATTCCCTGCATTCCCTCTGGATCGGAGTCCTCATCCATGGCCAAAGCAGCCATTTTCACCATCATTTTCATTTGATGGAAGGAAGCCGAGCTGTTGATCGCTTGAAGATTTAGAGCCTGATCACCAGTAGTATCACCAAATGCAGCGAAAATCTCCTCACCAACCACAGCCTTGAACATCTGAAACTCTTGATCCTCTTCAAGTTCGTCGAGATTCTCGCCTTGGTCAGCCATCATTTCGGCCATGACCTTCCCTATTTCAGTCTTTAAAAGCCGCTGATACATATCATATCCACCCAAAATTGAAAAATAACCCTCGGTGTTCTTGGGAAGGTGAGCGGCAAACCCCATTTTTTTGACGACAGCCTCTGACATTGCTAGGCCAGCCGATGCCTCTGTTGTCTCATTCTGGATCAAATGAGTTGCTGGGTCTCCTAGGGAGGGAAGAATAAGTGAACCTCCCGCTAATACGGGAAGAAGGATTGCTTTTAATTTCATGTTCGGGAATCGGTATACGCGACAATGCGCGCTTTGGTTAATTATAAAAACCGGAGAATTTTGCACCTATTGTTCATTTTTATTATTTTCTCCCACTTTTCAGATTTAAATCTACCGGAAAATGATGGTGTCTCTTTACTGGTTGAGTCCAATTTAGATCTCACCGAAAACCCTCAAGCCCACACAATCTGTCGGTTTTGGTAACCCCCCGTCTAGCTTAACCCTCTGATTCCATTCTTTTTCGTTCATAAAAGTTGCAATTTTCAGGAATTTGTGAAAGTTCAAGAATGTTGATGACAACCTCCCGCAAGACTGCCAATCCGGAGCTTTTCCCATTCGATCTGGTTCGTCCTCACATCGAAAAGGTAGAAGCTCTCATCCGAGACCAAGTTCGTGCCTTCGATCCTGGCGTGGAGCCCTACATGGAATATATCTGCGAAACCAGCGGCAAGCGTATCCGTCCTGCCCTCACGGTCCTCACCGGCGGAGCGACCGGGGGACTGCAGGATGAGCATGTAAATCTCGGGGTCATTTTGGAACTCATTCACATGGCGACCTTGGTTCACGATGATATCATCGATGGAGCCTCTTCCCGTCGTAAAGTCCCCACCGCAAACGCCAAATGGGGCAACGGAATAGCGGTTCTCCTCGGCGACGCCCTCTTTTCACATGCTCTGAAGCTCTCCACCGATTTCAAGAACCCCGATCTGAGTCGCGCGATCAGCCTGGCCTCAAGAGAGGTCTGTCAGGGCGAAATCCTCCAGACCCAGCGTCGCTTCGACCTTACCCTCACCAAGAAGGATTACTTTAAGATGATCGAGATGAAGACGGGCGCCTTGTTCGCAGCGGCCTGCCAACTATCGGCCATCATCTCTAAAACTCCCGAAACTGTAAGTGACGCCATGTTCGAATACGGCATGAAACTTGGCACCGCCTATCAAATCTATGATGACGTAGTCGATCTGATCGGTTCAGAAGATCAGATTGGCAAAACGCTCGGCACCGACCTTGAAAAAGGGAAGCTCACTTTACCCATTCTTAACCTCTTAGAACGGGCCAATCCGAAGCAGAAGGAACTCCTTTCCAAGCGTATCATTGAGCACCAACCACTGGACCTTCCAATCCTTGTCGGCATCGCCGAATATGAGGGTTCAATGTCAGGTGCAATCGATACCGCAGCCAATCTTGTCGCCGATGCTCGTGATACGCTGAGGCTCCTTGATGCCTCCGAATCCACCGAGGCCCTGAGAAATATCACCTTCTTTGTAGACCAACTCCTCGAGGGCTGTCGATAAGGCCTTTCCAGTTTATGGTTTCACGCTAGAGTTTCAATCGCCATGGATGACATTAAAATTACAATGCAAACCAGTGAAGGTAATATTAACCTCACCCTCTTTCCCGACGACGCACCCGTCACTGTGTGCTCATTTCTCCACCTCGCTTCGCGCGGATTCTACAACGGGCTCAGCTTCCACCGTGTCATTCCCAATTTTATGATTCAAGGTGGTTGCCCTGATGGAACCGGTAGGGGAAATCCTGGCTACAAATTCGAGTGTGAGTGCAAGCCCCACCGTCGCCACGACAAACCAGGCATTTTTTCGATGGCTAACGCTGGACCAAACACCAATGGTTCGCAGTTTTTCATCACTCATTGCCCCACCCCACACCTCGATGGAAAACACACCGTTTTCGGGGAGGTCACCGAAGGACAAGATGTTGTCGATTCAATCAAAGGGGGTGATCTTATCAACGAAATCGTGGTCCACGGCGAAACCGCCGAACTCTTCAACGCTCACGAAGATCGCATCGCTGACTGGTCGGCCTAAGCATCTCAACACCCCGTTTCCAAGCCCGGTTGGTCACTCAACCGGCGGGTTTTCGTGTTCCGATTCTCGAATAGCGGGCACTGGATTTAAATCTCAGCTTGGAAATTAGGAAAAAGGCAGAACCTTACGGTGGTCAATGAAACTCGTATCTTAAGATAAGGAACGAAGTTAACCTTTTCAGTATGCCGGGGGCCGTTACAAGAAGATAGTAAAAAAGCAAAAGGAGGCCTCTCTCTTCGAAAACTTTTACCACCCAGAGCGTATAAAAGATCGTCACATGAAGACTCTCAGCCGATTCACTACCCTCGCGCTCAGCGCGACCGGCTTCGTGTCTGCTCAAATTCATCCTATCATCATTGACAACTGCACCAAATGCCACGGCGGGGTGAAACAAAAAGGTGGCCTTGATCTTCGCACGATCAATGCCGCTCTCAAAGGCGGTGAGACCGACACCGCCCTCATCCCCGGAGCTCCCGAGGCGAGCCCACTTTACCAAGTCATCCAAGTCGATTCCGACCCACACATGCCGCCCAAAAAGCAGCTCCCGGCCGGGGAAATCGAAACGCTCAAAACCTGGATTACCGATCTCAAAATCACTCCGCCCAATAAACTCGCCCTTCCCGAGCCCGCCAAACAACCCGCCGCGGTCATTGATCAACTGATCCGCAAAAAGTGGCAGGCTAATAAAGTCGCTCCCGCGCGCCGCTCAAGCGATGCCACTTTCGTGCGCCGCGTCTCCCTTGACCTCCTCGGCCGAATCCCCCGTGTCTCCGAAATCGATTCCTTCCTTGCCGATCAAAACCCACAAAAACGCAACCTCCTCATTGACCGCCTTACCAATACCGAGGACCACGCCGATCACCTCGCGCAAGTTTTTAACATCGTCTTCCTAGACCGCGCCCACCTCCGCAAGCGCAGCCACAACAATCGTAAGCTCTGGCTCGATTACCTCCGCTGGGCCTTCAAAACCAACCGGCCCTGGGACCAAATCGGCCGCGACCTTGTCCTAGCTCGCCCAAAATCGGACGAGGAGCGCGGGGCCTCCTGGTTCATTCACGATCAACGCGACGACCACAGCCAAATCGCCACCCGTGTCTCCCGAACCCTTCTAGGCAAGCAAGTCCAGTGCGCCCAGTGTCACGATCATCCCGTCGCACCAGAAATCGAACAGCGTCATTACTGGGGGCTTGTCGCCTTCTTCAACCGCAGTCTCAATGTTAAAACTCCCGCTGGTCCCCTTGTTGCCGAACGCGCTAGCGGTGGCTACGACAAATTCGCCAACCTTGAAGGGAAAGCCGACCAATCCCAGCTCATTCTCTATTCTAACAAAATCATCACCGAAACTGGCGGAAAACAAACCAATGATTCCGCAGAACTCTACTCCGTTGGACCTCCTGAGCAATGGTTCCGCAAACTCAAGAAGGACGAAAAACTTAAGAAAGACCTACCCAATCTTCCCGTCCCTAAATTCTCTCGGCGTGAAGCCTTCGCTCAGTCTCTCACCAGTGACAACCCCGACTTCTCCCGCGCTATCGTCAACCGTCTCTGGGCTCTCATGTTCGGACGGGGCCTCGTCCATCCCGTTGACCTTATGGACTCCGCCCATCCTGCCAGCCATCCCGAGCTTCTCGCTTGGCTCGCACGCGATTTTTCAAACCACCAATACGATCTCCGTCGCCTTATTCGCCAAATCGCCAAATCCTCCTCATACCAACTCGACTCCCGTCCCGCCCCTTCAGCAGGACAACCCCCACTCGATTCCTTCTTCGCGCGTGCACTCGACAAACCACTCTCCGCCGAAACTTTCACCCGCTCTCTCCGCGTCGCGCTTGGCCATGAGGATCCGAACGACGAAACCCTTCGAAACCACTTCGCGACGATCCTCCCCGACCTTTTTGCGGAGAATTTCTCTCCCTCGGTTCAGCAGACAATGTTCCTGACCAACGCTCCCTTCTTTGACAAACTCATTGCTGAAGCTCCCCTCCTCAGCCGCCTTCAAAATATCGAAAACCCCGAAGCTCTCATTCACGAAATCTTCCAGTCTGTTCTCTCCCGCGAACCAGAGCCAAGCGAACTCGAACGCTCGCTCTCCTTCATTAAACCAAAAAACAAATCCTCAATCCAACAATTCGTCTGGGCCCTCCTTACCAGCGCCGAATTTCGCTTCACTAACTGATGCCCAAGCCCGATCCATCTCAAAACTGCGGTTCGCCGGATCATAACCTCCACCGCCGCAAGTTTCTGCAAGGCCTCTCCGCCGGAGCGATCTCCTCGATGAGTTTTGCCGGCCTCTTTGGAGCGCCTGCTTTCGCAGAGATCGCCAAGAAAAAACAAAAACATTGCATCCTCCTTTGGCTTTGTGGCGGACCCAGCCAGTTTGAAACCTGGGACCCAAAACCCGGCACCACCACCGGCGGACCTTTTAAAAGCATCCCTACGAACGTCCCCGGCACCCACTTCTCCGAGCTCCTTCCCAAGTGCGCCTCCATCGCCGACAAGCTTGCAGTCGTCCGCTCCATGCACACCAAAGCAAAGGAACACACTGAGGGAATCAACCTCCTCCAACGCGGCCACGCTCCGCGACCCCCCTTTACCCGCCCTACTATGGGCTCCGTCCTTGCCCAACAACTGGGTCAACTCGATTCCAAACTGCCCAACTTCATTCTCCTCGACCCCTGCCCGGAAGGAAACGAATTTAAAGGTTTCAAAGCCGGCAACTGGGCGGGATGGCTTGGCGCGGAATACTCACCTGTTCGGGTTGGCGGTGAATATAAGATTCCTAACGCCAACCGTCTCGACTCCATCACGGAGGACGATCATGAGGCCCGCGAAGCCCTTCGAAAGTTCTTCAGCAAAAAATACGAAAATGATCGTAAATCCGCCGCCGCCGGATCGTGGAATGCGACCTTCGAGCGCGTTAACGGACTCATGAGCTGCGCCCATCTCTTCGACCTTGAGAGAATTCCACAGGCCGACCGCGACCGTTATGGGCCCGGCGCATTTGGCAAACACGCCTTACTCGCCCGAACTCTCGTCGAAGAAGGCGCGCCCTTTGTCATGGTCGCCAATGGCATGCCGTGGGACAGCCACGTTTTCAACCATGAGATTTACCAAATGGTTGTTCCCGACCTTGACAACATCATCTTCCAACTCACCAAGGATCTAGAAGACCGAGGGATGCTCGAAGACACCCTTGTCATTGCGATGGGCGAGTTCGGACGCTCTCCCTGGATTAACCAGGCCCGCGGACGCGACCACTTCCCCGACGCTTGGTCACTCGCGATGGCCGGTGGAGGCATCCAAGGTGGAGCCCTTGTCGGAGCCACCGACAAATACGGTGCCGAAGTCATCGAGGATCCCTTTAACGAAGAAAATCTCTTTGCCACCATCTTCTCCGCTCTCGACATCGACCCACACGCCGAATTTAAAATTGACGGATTCCCCACCTTCCACCACGTCGAAAACAAAGCAGCCCCTATCTCACAGATCCTCTCATGAACTCTCCGTCGCTCAAAAAAGCCAAGGAGATCAAACTCCCCTCACACGTCCTCGACCTGACCTTCGGTCCTGAAAAAAAACTTTACGCCGCCTGCCTTGACGGTGGCATTTACGAAGTTTCCACGACCTTCAAACTCCTCGGCGACAACTTTAAGGAAATCGCCCGCCATGACAATTACGCCTCTGGCATCAACTGGTCCGCCTCTCAAAAGACCCTCATTTCAGCCAGCTATGATGGTGACCTTAAGTGGATCGACCCCAAGGAAAAGAAAGAGAGTAAAACCGTCAAAGCCCATAACTTCTGGTCCTGGCAATCCCGGCTCTCCCCCGATGGAAAAATCATTGCCACCACCACCGGACAATACCTCTGCGGCGGCTACAAATACGAACCCGCTCCCGAAACAGAGCCCTCCGTGAAGGTCTTCGACGTCGCCACCGGCGAGCTACGCCACTCCTTCCCGCACACGCCACCCGTCCAATCTGTCGCCTTTTCAAATGACGGAAAACTTCTCGCTGCCGGAAACCTCATGGGGGAAGTTATCCTTTGGGACCTGACGCAGGACGGGAAGGAAATCGCGAGAATCAAAACACCCGACTTCACCGGCTGGGGCATCATCAAAGGCCACTACTATACCGGAGGTGTCTTCGACCTTCACTTCGCGCCCGACGACCAATCCCTCTACCTCGTCGGCATGGGCTCCACCACCGATCCCGCTGCCGGAAACGGCAAACAGCTCTGGCAAAAGTTCACCTGGAAAAACGGTCCAAAAAAAGAAGGGGCCGCCGCCGATCGCGAAATCGGCCAAGGCCTGATGGAAACCCTCGCCTTCCACCCGAACGGCAAATTCTTCCTCATGGCCGGCCGCCTTTTTAAAGGCAACTGGAACGCTGCTCTTTTCGATCACGAAAGCGGGGCCAAACTTCACCAGCAAAACATCGGTTTCCGCATCTCAACCTCTACCTTTACCCCCAACGGAAAACGTCTCTATCTAGGCGGCGGGGCTAACCAAGGCCGCCCTAACGAAAAAAAGAAATGGGGCCGCATCGTGGTCTAC
>JAQWSX010000105.1 GCA_029242935.1 Akkermansiaceae bacterium | reverse complement strand
AAAGACCGGGACCAATTTTGCCCGCCAAACCATTCTTTCCGCATGGGCCAAAAACGATACCGAAGACGCGGTAGCATGGGCTCGCGAAAACTTCGATAGCGAAGCAAAAGGTGCCGATGCCAACCCATGGATTGTCGGCGTGATCGAAGGCATTTCCTCAATCGACCTCGGTCGCGCCACCGAGCTGCTCGAAGAACTCCCCTTCTCCCGCGGACGCGGCCAGGCGCTTGATGCCGTCTTTGCTGAAGTCACCAGTGCAGGTCCCGAAAACGCCAAACGATGGATTGCCAGCCTCTCCGATGAAAAACTCAAATCCGGAGCTGCTAGCCGACTTGCAGGGCAACTCGCCAAGGAAGATCCTCGCGCCGCCGCTCAGTGGGCCACCTCGTTGGGATCGGACATTTTAAAATCCTCCGCGGGAGAAATCGTCCGGCAATGGGCTGATGAAGACCTTGCCGCCGCTCGGAACTGGGTCGAAAACCAGCCCGAGGAAATCGTCGCCTCTGCCGGCCCCGCACTCGTTCGCGAGATGATCCAGAATGAAGACGTGGTAACAGCCTCCGATTGGCTCTCTAACTACGAAGGGAATCCCGCCTTCGACGAAAGCGTTCGCTCCCTCGTTTGGAATTCCATGGGCGACGAGCCAGCCTTTGCCGCCGACTGGATCATGAAACTCTCCAGCGAAGATGATCAGCGCAACACCTTCCACCGAATGATTGGAAGATGGATGAGCAAAGACGAAGCTGGAGTTGTCGACTACGTGAATAATAACCCTGTTCCGGAGGGAATTAAACAACGGGTCGAAATGACCCTCAAAGGACGTCAAAACCCAAAGTAATTTTTAACCATGAAGGCCTTACACAACATCACTATTCTCCTGAGTGCAGCACTGATTATCACCTCATGCAAACCCGAGATTGTCGACGTCAAACCCGACGAGCCGACCGATCCCAAAAAGCACGAAACAATCACCCTTGGCGGTGGCTGCTACTGGTGCGTGGAGGCCGTATTCCAGCAACTTGACGGAGTCATATCGGCCACTTCTGGATTCATGGGAGGCCATATTCCCAACCCAACTTCCGAGGAAGTCTACTCACAAACATCCGGACATATCGAAGTCGTTCAAGTTGTCTTTGATCCGGAAAAAATCCCCACTCCAGAAATTCTGAAATGGTTCTGGAAAGCTCATAACCCAACCGATCCAATGGGCCAAGGAGTTGATAAGGGATCGATTTACATGAGCCATATCTTCGCTCATTCAGCAAAGCAGCGCGAACTTGCAGAAGCCTCGAAAAAGGAAGCCCAAACAAATTTCGACGCACCAATCGTCACCACAATCCGAGACGCCAAGGAATTCTACGCTGCAAAAGAGGAGCATCAAGACTACTACTTTCGCATGAAGGGAGAAAATCCCTACTGCCCACAACAAATCACCCCCAAGCTCCAGAAGCTGGGACTCGATTATTAAAAACCCAGTCTTCGTATCGCTGAGTCGTTCTTACTCGGCGTCGGCCTGAGCAAGAGCCTCTGCCTTGATGGCATTAATCAGATCAAGAAGGACGTGTAAACCTTCCCGTTTTACGGCATCGATCCCATTGGGCCATTTTAAGGTCTTCTCAAGATCCGCGATCTCATCGACTGCACGCCTAATGTAATCGTCGGTCTCTTCCTTTGGATCAACTAAAGGAATTTTATCGGCATTGACGTCATCCAAAGTAAGACGGTAAATCCTGAGTTCCTTTTGGTCCCTTTTCTTGATTACTGCGAAACGCTTGGTGCGCTCCTTTATCCGCAGCGCACGACGGCTCTCCTCCTCTTTTAACTCAGCCAATCGCTCATCAAGATTGAGTGAAATTAAATTTTTTTTAAGTGTCTCCTTAGCTCTTTCGATGTCAGCACTAAGATACTTGTAATACGGATCGGCATCCACTCGTTCACGACTCTTCTGCGTAAGTTCCGAAATGAAAAGCTCATCGCGTTCAAGCGGCATGAAGTCCGAGCTTCGGCGAATAATGTCGTGTGGAAGAGCATACTTCTTAAACCCTTCTCCTTTTTCATAAGCATCACTAAGGCCAGGTAAAATCAGATCCGGAACCACTCCCTTAATTTGAACGGAACTTCCAGAAACCCGATAATATTTCTGAAAAGTCAGCTTCAGCCATCCAGCACCTTCACGATCTGCAAGAATAGGCATGTATTCAGAAATATCCATCATCTTCTGGACGGTTCCTTTACCGTATGTTGAGGAAGTTCCAACCACCACTGCACGATTATAATCCTGAAGTGCGCCCGCCAAAATCTCGGTCGCCGAAGCGCTGTTTTTATTGACTAAAACTATCAATGGGCCGTCATAAAAAGGTTTGCGGTGGAGGGAGTTTAGCGCCCGAATCTGCCCGCTTTTCGAACGAACTTGCACCACCGGACCACGTCCCGTAAAGAATCCAGTAAGGCGCTGAACCTCTGGTAACGACCCACCCGTATTGTCCCGTAAATCGAGAACGAGTCCATCGATCTTTTCCGTCTTAAGTCGCCCCAACAAACGCTCAACGTCAACTGAAACCCGACTACCAGATTTCTCGAAATCAAAGTAGAAAGATGGGATCGTAATGACAGCTAGACGCAAGGATTTTTTTTCTTGTCGATAGTCGTAAATCCGAGCAGTCGCGAGCTCGTCCTTCATTGTCACAACCCCCCGCGGAATGGCGATATCAGTGACTTGATCTTCTCCATTCACTTCGCGTCTTACACGTAGGCCGACCGGCGCATCCTTTTCTCCCAAAATATCCTCAATAACTCTGTCAATTGATTTGAAGAGAACACTCTTCCATTTGCCATCATTCTCCGCCGAAATCGCGGTGATTCGATCCCCTAGCTTCAGATCTCCCTGACGATCAGCCGGCCCTCCGTTCACAATCCCCTTAATTTCAATCTCACCGTTATCGTTGCTATGAAGTCTTGCGCCAATTCCTACTAACTCGTTACTGACATCGATCTTGAATTGCGCCATTTCATTCGCACTAAAGTATTCGCTGTGCGGATCGTAAGCTTTCGTCACCGCCGAGAAAAAGGAGTTCGCGACATCCTCTTGTTCAATCTCCTCGATCGACTTAAGTAATCGTTCAAACTTGAGTTCGATCGCTTTCTTTGATGAAGGCTTTCTTCGAAAAGGATCCGGCTTTCCCGCTTCAATCGCTCGAGCCTTGAGGCGCGCACGGCGAACCATTTCGGAGAGCAACAAACTCTCCAAATCATCACTCCAAATTTTCCGAAGTTCCAAATCATTAACCGGCCAAGAAGCCTCACTACGATCGTCGATCACAGCTCTCTTTTCTTCGAAGGAAAATTCTTTGGCCGCGAGAAGATTCTTAACGTAAGCCACGCGGGCCATCACACGTTTTCGGTAAATTTCATGAATACTATTCGCCACCGGCATGATGGATTTAGTACTGATCCGGTCATGGAGAACACGCTCATAGCGACGTTTCATATCGGCCACTTCCCAATCTGAAAAGTAGATCTTGTTTCCATCAAGCGAATCTAAATATCGCTCGAGAAATCGGCGACTCAGATCCTCGTTAAATGCAAGGCGGGCGTAGTGGCCATTCTGGAGCATCCGTGCTAACTCCCGCCCCACGAGCTCAAAATCAGCGCCATGGGCTGGAGCCGGCGAGAAAAGCCCGGTGAAAAGTATGACCGCAGTCGTCAGTTTACGAAAATTTAACATGGGGGGCTGTAGGAACCGTGATCTAGGGAGATAACCCGACTACCCCGCAGAGAGACGGAACCAGTGGGACAAATTGTGCCATATCTTGCAGTGACATCGCTTCATAATACGGTCAGTGTTTAGGAAATCTTTAACTTATGTTTGAACAATTCTCTTCAGCCTTCCAACACGAAGGCCACCTTTCCCGACGACTTTTCCTCACCTACGCCGCCTCCCTCTCCGCAGTCCCCCTGCTTGGTCAAACCGGCGGCACCCCCAAAAAGATCAGCTTTTCCTCCAACCCCTTTTCCATGGGCGTTGCCTCTGGCGACCCCGATCACAAAAGTGTCATTCTCTGGACCCGCCTCGGACCCAAACCACTCGAGCCCGGTGGAGGAATGCCCAACCACCCTGTCGAAGTTCGCTGGGAAGTCGCGACCGACGATTCGTTTAAGAAAGTCGTCACCTCCGGAAAAACCATCGCCGCCTCCGCACTCGGATTTTCAGTTCATATCGAGGCCAAGGGCCTCAAGCCCGATCACTGGTATTACTACCGTTTTCAGTCCGGCGATGCCACCAGCGCGATCGGTCGGACACGCACCATGCCAACCCCGGATGCCAAACCTGAAAAACTTCGCTTTGCCGTCACCTCCTGCCAACATTGGGAGCAAGGTCTCTTCACTGCTTACCAGCAAATGAAGCGAGACCAACCGGACCTCGTCTTTCACCTCGGCGATTACATTTACGAATACGCCGCCGGCAGAGGAGGCAATGTCCGCCGCCACCTTGGCCCCGAGATCGAAACTCTCGAGCAATACCGACTGCGTTACTGCCAATACCGAACCGACCCCGATCTTCAAGCCATGCACGCGACCTGCCCCTGGTTCCTCACCTGGGATGATCACGAAGTGGACAACAACTACGCTAACAACATCTCCGAACAACAAGGCGTCACCCCAGCGCAACTGCTCCTTCGGCGTGCCAACGCCTATCAAGCTTACTATGAAATGATGCCGCTCCGCGCATCTTCTCTCCCGAAGGGACCAAACATGCAGCTTTACCGAAAAGGCAACTTTGGAAAGCTCGCCGAACTCTTCGTCCTGGACACCCGGCAATACCGAAGTAACCAACCCAACAACGACGGTCGTGGACCGCTCAACGAAGACTCGCTCAATCCCCGCAACACCCTCCTCGGTGAGGAACAGCGGAAGTGGCTTTTCAAGTCAATGGAATCATCAACGGCCACCTGGAACATCCTCGCTCAACAAGTCATGATGGCATTGGTCGACCGTAACATGAAAGGCGAAACCGCCTCCTACTCCATGGATCAATGGCCGGGATACGCCGCCGAACGTCAAAAACTTCTCGAGCACATTCGCGATCACAAAATCTCCAACGCCGTTGTTCTCACCGGCGACATTCATTCGAACTGGGCCAACGAATTACGCGTTGACGATCTCAAAGCCGACCTCCCCACGGTCGCCACCGAGTTCGTCACGACCTCGCTCTCCAGCGGAGGCAATGGCTCTTCACAAGCTTACGATCTCAGTGATCGCAATCCCTGTAACAAGTTCCACAATCGCGAGCGCGGCTACATCATGTGCGACGTCACCCCGAAGACTTACACCGCCGACTATAAAGTAATCAACGAAGTCAAAAAGCCCGGTGGCATCACGCGCTCCCGCGCCAAATTCGTTGTCGAAGCCGGCAAGCCCATCATTCACAAGGCATGAGGAAGCGGAAATGAAATCCCACCGTCAAACCCTCGTAGCTTCGATCCGCCCCATACGCCATGGTCCTTGCCACAACCGACCCCGAAGCCGCCCAGCCGAGGATCACCAAAATTCAGGATAAAAAGCAACGCCGCTGCGTCATGCTCAACACTCTCTACTAACGGGAAAAGGATGATCCCCAAGGCTTCGCCGAGTGGCAAAAGCGTGAAGCACCGAAGTGACCGGCCCAAGGAGCTTAAGAAAAGCTAAATGTTTCTGCCGGAAAATTCGCTCATTTTCCCGTAAATGCAGGCTTGACGGTTCCCTGCCTCCCCCCTAATTTCCCGCTCCCGCCGAATCCCGGGGGATATTTATCATGGAAAAACATATTCGTGGCGTTGATGTCAAAAGTGGAGAGAGTGTCGATCGCGCACTGAAGCGCTTGAAAACCAAGCTCGACACCGAGGGCATTCTCGAGGAAATGCGCCGCCGACGCTCCCATGAGAGCACCATCGACCGCGCCATTCGTAAAGCCCGCACTGCTCCCAAGCGCAACAAGGTTCGTTGGAGATTCCAGAGCGAGTCTCAGGTCGCCACAGCCGAAGCTGCTAGAGCTGCCCGAAACGCAGAGTAAGACTTTTCGAAACAAAAATCAGTTCCAACCAATTATCGCCTCGCAGGATTTTTCCTCCGAGGCGCTTTTTTAGACTCATTTCAGGAGCTGATTTATTACGCCAAACTAAAAAACACCACTTGCAGAGTCATTTTGGTGCGTTAAGATTACGCCGCTATGAATGCAACAATTAGATTCGGCATGATGTGTGCCTTCGGAGCAGTGGCCCCGGTAGCTATCGCTGCCCCGGCTGATGCTGAAGACGTCGCTGCATCGACCATCGAAGGATATACTGTATCCTTCAGCGGTGGTGGGTGAGGTGCTGCCAAAAAGGCCCGTGTGGCCTTGGGTAAAATGGATGGAGTTGAAAAGGTGATGCTTTCGGGCATGACAGCTTTCGTGACCACCAAGAGCGAAAATGTGAAATTTTCCCGCGTGAGCGTGGGTAAAGCGCTGAGAGCTGGTGGTCTCAAACTTGAGCGTGTGAAGCAAAGAGAAATTGCTGCACCGAAGGAAGCCTATGCGATCGCCGTCACTGGTGGCACATGAGCACAAACCAATGAGAGATTGCGTGCCGATCTCGAAAAATTGGAAGAAGTAAGTGCTGCTTTCGTGAACGCCGGTTCTATTACCCTCCTCATGGCTACTGCCGATTCTTATGATGGGGAAAAAATTGGGGCAATGACCAAGAAACGCAAGTCTGTCATCAAAAAGGCAACTAAGTTAGCCAGCAGTCCCCTCTAGTTTCGTCAAACAACAAAATCTTTAATCAAAAAACCCGAGCCGTCTGAGACGGTTCGGGTTTTTCTTTATTAAGAAATCCGAGCGACCCTCTCACATTTTTTCATATTTCTCGGTTTCCATCCCAACAACCTCAACTATCTTGATTTCGATATGAGCATCAAAGTTGGCGAACATGCCCCTGATTTCTCCCTCGTCGGACTCGGCGAAGGTGGTCCCGAAGTTGTCACCCTCTCCAAAATTACCGGCGAGCAGAACATCCTTATCCTTTTTGTCCCCATGGCCTTCACCGGCGTTTGCACGCAAGAATTTTGCGACATCTCTGCCGGTCTCGGGGCATACTCTGATTTGAACTGCAAAGTCCTCGGCATCTCCGGTGACAATCCATTTGCCCAAGCAGCTTGGGCCGAAAAGGAAGGCATCAGCCTTCAGCTTCTTTCCGACTACGATCACAAGGCTACGGAAGCTTATGGCATCGCCTACGATCAGTTCCTCCCCGAGAAGAACCTCATCATGGGTGGGGTTCCCAAGCGTTCCGCTTTCCTCATCGATAAATCCGGTGTCGTGCAATACGCCCAAGTCAATGAAAGCCCTGGTGACCTTCCTGATTTCGAAGCGATCAAAGCCAAGCTCGGCGAGCTTTCCTAAACTCCCCCAAATCTTGACCCGCCCTCCCCTAGCGGAGCGGCGGGATTTTTTTACCCCGCGAATTAGCTCACCTCGACCAACTCCACCCCAAAGAAATCACTCATCACCTTTTGGTAGGTTTCTTTTTTAAAATCGGGCAGCCACGCCAACTCAAACTCATCGGGCCGAATCCACTTTGCCGCGCGAAACTCGCGGGGCTCCTGCATCAGATTCACTTCGGGCACCCTTTCATTCATCTGGCAAAGAAAGTAAGTTTGCTCCTGCCCCACAAAATTCGCTTTATGAGGTGGCCTATTTTTCTGTGCCTCAAGGGGGAAATCATATCGATACCCGCCCTTTGAACGCTCAATTTCGTAATCTTTTGGCTTCAGACCAATCTCCTCCTCCACCTCTCTCAAAATCGCCGCTTCCAGTGATTCGCCCTCGTCAACTCCTCCCTGTGGAAATTGCCAGGCCCCTTGATTCAGCAATCTTTCACAAACGAGAAGGCGACCCTTCCCGTTGATCATCAAGGCTGCAACATTCGATCGATATTTACCCATACCGCGACAGTAATGAAACGAAGGCCAATTTCAATCCGTAGCAATCTTGAAATTCAGACTTTGACGTCTGACCCGGATCAAACAATATTCTCACCATAATGAACTTTAGCCCATTCCTGCTCGCCTTTGTATTTTCAGCCCTCTCAGTCACCGCCCAAACAACTCCTGCTCCCGGCGGTCAACAAACCTCTACTAACCAACAACAAAACGAGCCTGATCAAGATGAAAAGGATAAGGAGACGCTTGAAGGAGTTAACGACGACGAAAACCGAAAGCGCCGTTGGGAGTGCAGCCTTCCCGGTGGTGAATACTCTGTAAATCTTGGTGCCATCACCTCGATCAGCAAACATTCCTACGTTCTTGACGGCACCCTCCTCGTAACCGAGGCAACTGTAGACACGACCGGCACAGCACTTGCCCGCTTCTATTACATCGAACCTATCACAAAAGACACCACCTTTAACGCTCTTGCCCGAATTCAAAAGCGTGCCGAGCAACTTCGTAATCGTGGCCAAACAAGAACCGGAACCAAGGCCGATGAAATGGCGCAGAAAAGCTACCCAACCACAACACACGCTCGCACCATTGAGTTCCGCATCATGAACGAAGTCGAACTCAATGCTCTTTACGGATCTCTCTACCAAGCTTGGACCAGCGGCAAAGGACGCACCTTCCGCATCCAGTAAAATTGAAAATACTATTACCCGAATTGAAATATTACCACTTGCAGATTCGTCTCATCCACACATCTTTTAAAACATCATGAAACAACTTACTACCAAGCTCTTTGCAGCCGCTCTCACGCTCGCCCCTGCGACTCTTTTCGCCCAGTCCGACACTGCCACCACCGAAAAGAAGGAGGCTAAAAAGGCAGATCAAGAAGTCGCAATCGAAGCAAACGATCAAATGCAGTTCAACAAGAAGGCTTTTGAAATCAAAGCCGGCGATACCATCCAGCTGACTCTCAAACACGTGGGAAAACTTCCTAAGATCGCAATGGGCCACAATCTTGTCATCCTTCAGAAGGGAACTAATTTGGCCGGATGGGCGAGCAAAGCCATGACTGCGGCAGCGACCGACTATATTCCGGTCGACGAGGCCTCAAAGAAAGCTGTGATTGCCAAAACCAAGGTTCTTGGCGGCGGTGAAACTGACTCGATCACATTCAGCATAAAAGAAGCCGGCGAATACCAGTATCTTTGCAGCTTCCCCGGTCACTTCGCTATCATGCAAGGTAAGATCACTGTTAAGTGATTTTCACAGCTAAACTTACTTTTCAAAACGCGGTGCTCTCCGGAGTCCGCGTTTTTTTAGCGCCTTCCCTCAAAGGCCCGCGAAAGCGTTAACTCATCTGCAAATTCTAATCCTCCTCCAGCGGGAAGACCTTGGGCAAGACGCGTCACCCGGCAGCCCGTACTTTCCAGCACCTCATACAGATAATTTGCCGTCGCTTCACCTTCGACATCAGAACTGGTCGCCAAGATGACCTCGGCCCCCGGATTCTCACGAACCCGGCGGACCAATCCCCCGATGCGGAGATCTTCGGGACGCACATCATCAAGCGGTGAAAGTTTTCCACCTAGACAATGATAGAGTCCTCGGAAAACTCCTGACCGCTCGATCGGTAAAACGTCGGTGGGTTGCTCCACCACACAGAGCACCTGAGTATCTCTTCCCTGTTCGCTACAAACTGCGCAACCGGATTGACCGGTAAAAAAACCACAGGTTGCACAAGCCTTCACAATCTCGTGGCAATCCTTGAGAGCACTCGAGAGATCCATCGGCGTCGCCTTAGGATTCTGCAAAAGATACACCGCAATTCGTTCGGCGCTCCTCGGTCCAACTCCTGGCAAACGCTTCAATTCCCGCACCAAAGAGCGCACTTCGGAGGGATATTCAACCTTGGCCATCTGCGCGACTCGAGTGTTGTTTCGTCATATGCTCCCCCTCCTTTAGGCGAATGACATTTTGGGCATCATCTCCCCGTCTACCTTCACAGGGCATTCTATGGGTTTGGGCGTATACAGTAGCGGAGAACCACGACCAAATAACGGCCAAAATCAGTCCGAATGGTTTCCAAAAAAAACCCCAAACGGCAAAAACCGGTATCAGCGTGAAACTCAAAAGTAATGCCGAAACACCCAAGACCGCTCTTCGCCCGTGCCCTGGGGTCCCTAGAATCGCGGCAATCAACCCAAAGGACGCAGCGGCAGTGAGAAGAATTCCAGTTTTTCCGGGCAGACCCATCTCAGCCCGAATTTCCAAAGCATTTGTGGCCCAAAGTCCCCGCACCCATTCATTCAACCCATCAAAGGCACCCATGACTTCAGTCGCAGTTCCCAAAAAGAGGGAAACGAAGCTAAAAGTGATCAACGGAAGTGGAAGATGTCCGATTGGCTTTTCTGTCTGAGGCATCAGGGTGGGAGCGAAATAGCAGAGAAAGCACCATCGTGAAAGGGTTTTGACCCTCTGATTTCAAGCTGCGCGACTGGGAATCGGAAACCCAAAAGATCTTTCGATTCAAGATGACCTGCCTAACAACAAAATTTTTATCGCACAAAATGTGCAGACCAAATCCTACTCCGCCATAGACAAGCCGGAGACTCTTACTCTTCGACCACCCGATAGAATGCCCGCACCTCTGGTGCAGCGATTGCTGGCGAGTTGGTCTCGTCACCAACCGAAGAAATTCCTGTTTCGATTGCATCAAAGGTCACAAGATCAAATGAGCGCTCAATAGTATAGGTTCGACCCGGCCTCGAATCAAAAGTTAGCATTATCGTTCCAGCCTCTTGATCCAAGATGAAATCTGTAATGACTAAAGCTGCTTCCGGTCCACCTGTAAAAAGAGTGTCACTGTAAACAGTTAGCCCTTTTCTCTCATTGATAGAACCCGAAGTGAAAGTAACCCCCGTCAACGGTCCATTCAATCCATCGCCAGCAAAATTTTCACTAGCAACTCCAAACGCGGAACCATTAGTGCCAGTCCAATCACCGCCGAGAGGTTTAAAATCAGATGCAACCAATGCACCATCCAAATAGATTGCGATGACCGAGTCACCATTCTCGTCGGCGACATCGTAGGTTACGACTACTGAAATCTCTCCACCCGCAAGCTGTCTCTCGGTGAGAGTATGAGTTGCCACTGCAAGCTCAAGCCCTCCGCTACCGGAGGCCCGATAGATCAAGTTATTGCCAGCTTCATAAGTGAGCGAAATTCCAACTGTTGCCCCTCCAGTCTCGAAAAGCACTTCACGGTTTCCATCAAGTTTCTCCTCAAAATCTACAAGCATTTTAAAGCTCACATCAAGCGTGTCTATCACACTAAAGAGAGAATCGAACGAAGTGCCAGTCCCGAGGGCGTTCAGGTTTGCAAATGGAACCCCCACTTCATCAGCCGGGGGCACGCTATTAAAATCATTTGGATCTGAACCAATCGACACCTCAAAAAAATCGCCAAAGCCATCAAAATCCGAATCGACGATCAAAGGATTACTAGACGGATTCCCATTCACCTCTTCCCCATCCGTTAAACCATCCCCATCAGTATCCGGATTATTCACGTCAGTCGGCTCAGCAAGAGAAATTTCAACATCATCATCCAAACCATCTGCATCGGAATCGGCCAAAGTTGGATTACTTCCCGCAGTCAACTCTTCTAGATTCGTCAACCCGTCATTGTCGTTATTATCCGAGGGGCCCTGCGCAAGATCACCAAAAAATCTGGTCTCCCAGAAGTCAGGCAACCCATCAAAGTCGGTATCACTCTCGGTAATCCCATCGGCAATCTTTAGATAAGCTTCATCAGCTTCCTTTTCAGTTAAGGCCCGATCGTAAATTTTAAATAGACCCACAGAACCCTTGAAACTTGTAATACCAAGGGGAGCTGTTCCCCCTGTCCCGCCCAGCGCCCCATCGGCACCTCCTCCAAATCCAGACCATGTGAACAGGCTCCCGCGACCATTCGGAACTCCGATCAAACCTGTCGCACTCGCAGATACCGTTCCGCCGGCAGATCCTTTGACATAAGCGTTCACGGTCTGAGTTTCGGAATCCAGAGTGATGAGGATCTGGACGAAGTCAGCAGAATTAATCAGGGCCAACGGAATCTCAAGATCCAGTGTGTTTACTCCCCCCGTGCTGTGAAGAAATCGCACCATGAATGAATTCATCAAAATAGCAGATCCCTCAGACGGACCCCCGGTTTCAAAAACAACCTGATAGTCATCGTTGAGCTCACCGGGCATCACCCAAATCTCGAATGAGGTGTCTTGCGATGGAAACCCAAGCCCCATGTCTCCACCGGTATTCGCAGCCAAATTCACCCGATTAATGGCCGCTTTCAAACTATTTGTATCTGACGTCAACCCTGTCATCAAATCACCACCCGTGATGTCGAAGTTTTTGCCACCCACCGAATCCAAAATAGCTCCGCTAGTCTGTCTAGGTAGCGAAGGGTCCCAGAGATGAATAATAGCAGCTTCGAGTGCGTCGACCACGACTTCCAACGATGCATTAACACTGCCAGTTGCATTCGTTGCGGTGAGAGTGAAGGATGTGGTAGCTTCCGGTGATATGGAATAGCTACCTACTGCCGGGGTTCCGCCAGGGAAGGAGACAAGTTCGGGAGAAATTCTCACAGAATCAGCACCGGACACGTCCCAAGCCAAGGTTGTAGACTCAGTTGGAGCAATGAGCAGTTCGCTCGCGGTAAACGAGTTAATCTCTGGGAGTTCATCGACCACTACGGTCACCTCACTGGAAACTGAAGCAGCTCCTTTTACCGCAGTCAGCGTATAAGTGGTTGATTCAGTTGGAGAAACTGTTGTTTCAGTCAGGACGGTCAAATCAACTTCACCAGGGTCGAGAGTGAGCGAATCAAAATTTGAAGCAGACCATGTAAGGGTGCTGGAGGCACCCGCTGAAATCGCAGCAGGAGTCGCAGTCAGATTACTAATCTTGGGACGCTCTGAATCAGATGTGAGAGTGAGAGTCACGGCATCATTATTACCCGACCCATAATCGACGGCAAAAGTGTAACCTTGCTCATTAGTAAAAGACCCGCCCTCCTTGAATTGACCCGAAAGTGACGAGTATCGCATCAAGGCCCATGAATCATTGAGCTCAAAATCTCCACCTAAGTTTATTTCTAAAGTAGCTGCCGGATCGATCGTCAGGTTGAGCCCATTCGTATTAGAGCGCTCTAGAGAACCCACGTCACTGCCATCAATCACAAACGAAAGGGTCCCATCCGCTCCAATTGAGCTAGGGTCATTAGAATTGAAAAGGTTACACTTTCCAGTTGGCAACATCTCAAAGGTTCCATTGTTCACGTTGAGGAATTTGTAGATCTGCATCACACCGGCTACTGAAACGAAGCCTGTTCCACCCGAGAAATCTCCAACTGCAAACTGCATATTCGCACCTTGGCTTCGGTAAGTCGCACCCTCTTCTACCCTAAGCGTTCCAGTTCCTCCATTGGCTCCAACAAAGATCCCGTTTCCCCCACCATGAGCACCACTCAAAGTTCCACCGGTTACCGTAACACTTCCAGAAGCACCAAGTCCCGACCCGATCTCAATCCGAGAAGGGTTATCAACGTTAGCGGTCCCGGTATTGCGATCAACAATTGCATTGGCATTGATGAAAGCATTTTGGTTGTCAGGAACGACGGCGCCTGTGTCCCAATTGGCAGCATCAAGCCAATCACCATCAGTGATAAAAGTGCTCGTCTGAGCTGAGAGAATTCCTGTGCCGAAAGAAAGAATAAGGAAGGATGTTTTCATTATTGTTAGCGTATGAACTGACAGCACACAGGCAATCTTGACCTTCGTCAAGATCCCAAACAGCGAAGAGGGCAATTGCCCTAACAGCTCAGCAATTGTAAAGGTTTGAGGTTCTCTTCACTGGGCCACCGGAACACTCCGACCATCCTCGCGGTATTTTTCTAGGAGCATTTTCAGCTTTGTGACAATGCTCGGATTTTCGACCGATACGTTTCGAGATTCCGCGGGGTCTTTTTGCAAATCATAAAGCTGATGTTTAGGGAGATCTTTATAAAGCGTCTTTTGAGCAGGCTTCGGACGACTCCAGCCGCCGGTGTGAGGAGCATCGATAAATTTCCACTTACCTTGACGAATCGCAAAGGTTCCGTTGATAGAGTGGTGAACAGTCGCTTCGCGAACTGGCTGCTTAGACTCCCCTACCAAGTTCGGCAACATACTTACCGAATCTTCTCCAGCATCAGCTGGAAGTTTTTGACCCAAGACCTCTGCCATCGTCGCCAGAAGATCAGTCAAGCAGGTTGGGTCATCGCAACTTGTTCCA
>JAQWSX010000076.1 GCA_029242935.1 Akkermansiaceae bacterium | reverse complement strand
AATGCCGCCAGAGAGAGAGACCTTGTCGGAAAAATCTGGTGAGCTTGCGAGGAAAAGACCTGCCGCGCTAATGGCAGTGGAAGCCGGGTTGTAGAGTTCAATCCAAGTGGTGACCCCATCTTGGTCAAAAGCGGCTTCATTGATTTTCAAACTGAAGTCTGATGAGCTGCTGGCATTGGGTGCATTCTCACTTGGTTGTGAAAAGAGGAACCAAGAAGATGATCCGTCGCCTTTCCGTCCGAGAGATCGGCCGTCGAGGGGGATGGCGGCATCGATTGCATTTGCGATAGTTGTTCCGTCAGGCTCGGTAAGATAGACTACAGCATCTCCACCAACTGCGAGACCTGTGGTGGCGTAGCTGAATGCGAAAAGCCCTGTAGGAGGAATAATCTGACCGGCAGGGATCTGATACCGAGTCAGGCTTCCCGGGGAGTCACTGAGATACCATCCAGAGAGGTTGACGGCTGAAGCGCCTGGGTTATAGATTTCCACGAAACCGTCGGCAGTCGGCAGGACTTCGTTGATGAGTAGGCTAGGGTTTGAGGGAGCGGAAATACTCAATCGAGCACCAAAAACGCAATCGGAGCTTCCGGAATTTGTTTGATGGACCTCGGCGCTGAGGATGTTGCTTCCATCAACAAGTGCAGAGCCGTTGTTTGTAACAACCGCAAGTTCTTCAGAGGCATTTCCGACAGTCCGGGTTGCGGTAGTTTTCCAGCCAGCATCTGCGGTCGTTCCGACTCCACCAAGAGGAACTCCATTTAGATAGAAAAAGACTCCATCATCGGTGATGGAATCAATCGTGATATTAGCCCCTGCGGTGGGACCATTATAGGTAAATTCCTTCCTGAAATAATAGGTGATGTGGTTGTCTCCGTCGCTGCTGTTGAGGAGTGGTGTTTGAATCCCGGGCGCGGGCAGAGTCGAATTTTCAAAACCATAGAGTCCGCCGTCATTGTCGGCATCGTTTTCGCGGGTCCATCCGGCATGGGAGAACGTGTAATTGGGAAGGTCCCAGTCGGAGCCGAGATCGAGGTTTTGGTCATTAAAATCCCATGTGTCTCCGTAGTTCACAAAGGGGATGCCGATACTTAGATTGACTTCGGGGTTTGGGAATGGTTCTTCGGCGCTCAGGGGGGTCGAGAACCCGGGGGTTGGGGGGGCAGAAGTCCAAACTCGGTAGTCGTCGATAGCGAAGCTATCATCGGCAAGAATGAGGCTGTGACCGGCGCCATCGGGTGCCAGTGGCCAAGGATGCCGGTCTTCATATCGGAAGCTGCAGCGAATGGTTCCATTTTTATCCGCGAGGGTTACGCGCTCGCCTCCATTTTTCAGCTTTCCGGACCAAGGACCGAAAACGCGAATCGAATTGGGAACACTGTAAGCAGCCCGGAAGGTTGCTGGATCGGTGTCGCAGAGAATGATGCGTTCGAAGGCTTTTAAAAAAGAATCAAGTGCGGGCCCCGAAGCGAAATCTGGAAAGGTGAACGATGCTCCCTCGGTTAATTCCCATTGTGCGATGTCAAACGGGGTGGCAGTAAGATTTTGAACTTCGATGAATTCATGACCTCCAGCTGGGGGATGATACATGACCTCACTAAAGACAACTTGTTCGGCGCGAGCGATAGGCGTCAGGAAAAAAAGGCTTAGGAGAAGCTGGTTGGAAACCTTCATAAGTTGTTTAAATTTTACTTCCCGCAGGAATTTCTGTAGCCCCGCCGATTGTTCATACACACTGATTTTTTCAAGAGCTAAAGGTGGGTCGGAGGTATTCTGATGAAAATACGACCTCAATCGAGAAATCAGCAAGGTTCAATCGTTCTCATAATAAAGATCAACAAGTCATTTAAATTCCTTGCGTCGGGCCCTGTGGATAAGGTTCTTAGCAATTTTACGGGTGCCCAGAACAGATGAATTCTTGCTCGTGATCTCAAAGGCGGCGTCAAATGATCTACAAAAAGTGGCAACCATTTAGCCTTCGCTCTTTTCGTGGAGAATTTTCTGATAGAAATCCACTAGGGATTTAGCTTCACGCTGAATCGTGTAGTGCTTCTCCACGTGCTCCCGTCCAGCGCTTCCCATTTCGTCGAAATCTGTATCGAGGAGCTTTTCTAGGCTTGCTTGAGTTGCTTTTAGATCATCGACAGGAACCGTAAAGCCGTGAAGCCCGTCGGTGATTATGTCCTGCCAGGCTCCTGCGTGTGATGCTAAGACCGCGCAGCCGCTTGCCATAGCCTCTGGGACGGTCAAGCCGAACCCTTCGTTTCGAGATAGAGCTGCGACAATTGACATCCCTTGAAAAAGACTAGGCAGCGCGTTGCTGGGCTGTTTCCCATGAAAAATGATCCGCTTAGAAAGTCCGGCTTTTTCAATTTTGGCCTGAAGCCTATTTTGGTAATCACGAAACTTCGGGGTGGTTTCTCCAACGATGATGACGGTGGGTTCAGAATTATTTTTGAGCACGTGAATGGCTGCCTCAACGAGGACATCGATTCCTTTGGAAGGGCGGACACGGCCGAAGATACCAATCCCAAATTTTCCTGGGAACCCGAGGGATTTCCAGGCTTTTTCTTTGTCGACCGGAGGTTGGTAGCGTTCTAAATCGATACCATGGGGGATGATGATATTTGTCGGAGTTTCGAGGTAGGAATTCGCCGCCGAACACGTCGTGATGATGCCGTCCATCTGCGATATTAACCAGCGGGTGAAGCGGGAGTGGTGGCGCTGAGCGGTCGAGGTGAAGATGATTTTGATTTTCGCGCCAAGTTTGCGAGCGGCGAGAGCCTGAATCATTTCATTGTTTCGGCGGGCGTGGAAAATTCGGGTTTTGTCTCTGCGTGAAATGAGATCTCGGAATCGAATGGTCGGGGTGTCGGATGGTAGGTGGTGGCAGCCCATGACGACAAGTGGCATGAGTCTTTGGACTTCCGGAAGCGTCTGGAGCATCGTCGAAGTGACGCCAGAAAAGCGCTTGTTCGAGTTTCCGAGAATGAGCCGAGGAACTTCCATCTAATCGAGCTCGGTGGGGTCGTGCGATCGCGGAGCAAGACACAATCCGATAGTGCCAATGAGAAGCAGGTAGCTTGCAAGGAGCTCAAGATAGGCCTCGACGGTTTGCGGGACATCGGAGTGATAGTTTTCCCCGAGGGATGCTTTCCAGAGCAGAGAGGTGCCTAGAAAACGAGCGAGAACAAAGATGAGCATGAAGGCAGAGGCGAAAAATCCCGCAGCCGGCCGTGATACGAATTCACCGATGAACGCGCCGAGGTGTTTCCGATGGTTTTTGAATTTGATAAGCGCGTAAATCCCGAGCGGGACAAAAAACCATTCGACGGCGAAGTGGGTGGTGCGTTCAATCAGATCATCTCCTTCTCCCAGCGCGGAGCTCAGTGTGATAGCGCCCATAATTTGGTAGAATGGTCCGACTTTCCCGGCTGGATGAGCAGCTCCAAACCAGAAGGCGGAAGTTGTCAGGAGTAGGACCAATTGCAGGCCCTCGACTATGCCTTCTTCGGTAGGGAGATTTGGCTTATCGGGCAACCACGCCGGGAAAAAGATCGCAAAAGAACCAGCGAGAACGAGAGCCGTCGAAACGAGCGCTTGTTTCCAGTTTTTTTCAGGTGCTTCTTTCACTTAGGGCTAATCTCGCTGATGGTGGCAGCGCTGGCAAGGTTATCGTTTCAGTTCCAAGCTAGTAATCAACGCAGAGTAGGGTGAGTCCATCGGGTGGGGCGCAGAGGGGCGATTTTTTGCCGCTTGGCAGGTTGACCAGGTCATAAAGATCATCTTGTCGCAGGTATCCTTGCGCGGCTTGCACCGCTCCTCCGGTGAGGAGGCGGACCATTTTGTAGAGGAAGCCATTTCCGGTGAAGGTGATCAAGTAACCTCCATCGATTTGTTTGAAATCAGCGCAGGTGATTTTGCGGACGTAGTCGGTCTCTTCTGTTTCGTTGCCGCGGTTTGCGGCGAAGGCGCGAAAGTCGTGGCTTCCCCGGTAAAACGAGAGAGCCTCCTCGAGATCAACCGGATTGAGTTGTCTCGGGAGATGCCAGGCGCGTTTTGCGAGGAAGGGGGGAAGGATGGGGGAGAGGCAAAGCCGATAGGTATAGGTCTTGGAGCGGGCCGAGAAACGGGCGTGGAAATCATCAGGAACCTCTTCGCACCCCATGATTCTGATTTCGGGAGGGAGCTTTGTGTTAAGCGCGGGAACCCAATTAAAGGGATTCATAGTTAGGTGATCCGGGGCATCAAAATGCGCCACTTGTCCAAGGGCGTGAACCCCGGCATCGGTCCGGCCGGAGCCATGTAGGCGGATCTTTCCTTTGGCTACCTCCGCGAGAGCCGCTTCGATGCGTTCCTGGATGGTGTCGGCATTGGGCTGGATCTGCCACCCGCCATAGCGGGTGCCGTCGTAAGCGATGGTGAGTTTGAGGTGCATAGGCGGCCTTTGATATTGGTTCAAAACGCCCTTGCGGATTGAACTGCGGGGGAAAGGTAGTCGAGGTGTGGCAGATTGTGAAGTCCCCGCGACTCCAAATCCCTAATCCAGCGGAGGCCTCAATCGGATTTGCCCTTGTTTCTTTAGGATGGCTCCATTAGCACGGTCTTCCCGCAGGGTTCGCCCTTGCAGGAATCCCTCCTATGTCAGCACTCCATAAATTGGTCACTTCCGAGTCGGTCATTCTCGAACTTACCGAGACTGATCACGAGGAGGTGGTCCTCGAGATGATCGGTCACCTCTCCAAAATCGGGAAAGTTTCTTCCGGTGATTGCTACTGCGTGGGCAATGCGGTTCTTGAGCGCGAGTCGCACATTAGCACCGGACTAGGTTCCGGAGTGGCTATTCCCCATGCCAGAGTAAAGGGGCTGAAGGAGACCCTTGTCGTCTTTGGACGATCTCGGGAAGGGGTTGATTTCGATTGCCCGGATAATCTTCCTTCTAACCTCATATTTCTGATGTTGGTTCCCGAGGATCAGGGTGCCCGGCACCTCCAATTGCTCGCTGAGTTGGCCCGATTTTTCCACAAAGCGGACCGGCGCAAAGCGCTGGTAAAGGCAACGACTGCCGAGGAAATCTGCCAGATCTTTGACTCGGCTGTCACCGCCTAAACTTTTCAGACATGACCATTCCCGAAATTCTCCGTGAGAAAGTCCTCACCGCCCTTGAGTCTCTCGAAGTAGCAGTTCCCGATCCCGCCCGGGTTCAAGTGACCAAGGCAGCTGATCTTCGTTTCGGTGACTTCCAGAGTAACATCGCCATGATCTTGGCGAAGGGGCTTGGAAAGAATCCGCGTGAGTTTGCTGAAGACTTATCGGGCCGGATCGCGGCGGAGGAGCTCTGCGAGATCTCGATCGCCGGTCCGGGCTTTTTGAATTTCACCTTAAAGGCAGAGGCGTGGGCTGGTTTGGCGCGAGCCCAGTGGGAGTCCGACGATTTGTCTGTTTCGCAAGTTAAAGCACCGCAAACTATTGTCGTCGATTTTTCGGCGCCCAATGTTGCGAAGCCGATGCACGTTGGGCATATTCGCTCGACCATTATTGGTGAATGCCTCTCGCGGGTGGCCACAAAGATTGGTCATAAGGTCATAAAGGATAATCACATTGGCGACTGGGGGACCCAGTTTGGAATGGTAACTTGGGCTTGGAAAAAAGGGGTTGATGAGGAGAGGTTGGAGACCGAACCCTTGCAGGAATTACTCCGGCTTTATCGGACGGCTTCGGATGCTTCCAAGGAAGACGAGGGGACGAAAGAAGAGTGCCGTGCCGAGTTGGTAAAGCTTCAGCAGGGTGATCCTGAGAATACGGCGATTTGGGAACGTTGTCTGGCGCTTTCTCGGAAGGGGCTTAATCAGATTTATGATCGGCTTGATGTGAGTTTTGACCATTGGATGGGCGAGAGTGCTTACAATGATGCTTTGGCGCCCTTGGTTGAGCAGCTTATCGC
>JAQWSX010000070.1 GCA_029242935.1 Akkermansiaceae bacterium | reverse complement strand
AAATTGATTGGATAATTCTACGATTTTATCTGGAACCTTGAGGGTTTCGACCGTGGGCTTCTCTGTAAAATTCACCACCACATCATGCCATCCTTTCAACTCAGGCAAACGCTTCATCAGGTCATTCTTGCGACCTTTCTCCAGCATTTCCCGGAATCGCTTCGTATAATGGCGATGGAGACCCGCCTGTTCCGCAAACTCGTCGTCCGAAATTTTTACCCCTTGCGATTTCAAGGTCACCAATCGCCAGCCCTCCTGTAAGTATCTACTCACTTGCCCAAGCCTCTTTTGGCCCTCTTGTTTACCGATCCCTCTGAGGTGGCTTCGATGTTTTGATTCCAAATCCTTGATGCCTCTTTGTTCATCATTGTAGGCCTTCACCTCTTTCTCTTCGACCAACGGAATTTCAGAATATCTTCGTCCATTAAAAACTCCTGCTAAAGCGTAATAATCCCGAGTCGGAATAGGATCAAATTTATGATCGTGGCATCGAGCACACGACACCGTTAGTCCGAGAAATCCACGGGTCACGGTATCAATGGTATCATCGAGCTCATCTGCCTCAGCTTGAGCCTTGTCGGAGTTTTTATAATACTGAGCCCCTAGACCTAGAAACCCAAGTCCGGCAAACTTGCGGAAACGATCTTCCGATTCATTCTCTATTAAATCACCTGCCAATTGGAATTTGATGAACTTATCGAATGGAAGATCTTCGTTAAACATCTTGATAACCCAATCGCGATATTGATGGGCATTCGCTCGCTTCTTAACTCCAAAAGTGTGAGCCTGATCCTCGGCGTAACGAGCCACATCAAGCCAATGCCGCCCCCACCGTTCACCGTAATGAGAAGATTCTAAAAGTGAATCAACGAGGTTCCCAATCGAACTTTCCTGATCTTTTGCAGAGTTCTTTAGAAACTCGTCGACCTGATTGAGCGTCGGAGGAAGACCTAAAAGGTCGAAGTATATTCTCCGCACCAGCACCCGAGGCGAAGCGGCAGGCATTGGGCTCAAGTTCTGCTCTTCGAGCTGGCGTAAGATAAAGCTATCAATCTCCGATCGCCCCCACTTGGAATTCTTGACCTCAGGAAGCTTCGGTTCTTTGGGCGGCTGAAAGGCCCAGTGACTAGAGGCATCAACTTCAGTGCTTTTGAGTTTACTCTCAGATTTTTCCCGAGGGTCAATCGCACCGGCCTCGATCCATTGGGAAAAATAGGAGATGATTTCATCGGAAAGCTTCCCCTTAGGAGGCATCTCTAATTTTTCCTGTCGCAGCGCTTTTAAAATTAGACTCTCAGAGACATTTCCTGGAATAACTGCCGGCCCCGTATCCCCTCCTTTTCGGATCCCCTTCTTTGTATCCAGAAACAACCCTCCCTTTAGCTTGCCTCGATTGGCCGCCTCCACGGAGTGACATCCGTAACACTTATCGACCAACACCGGGCGGATCTTAGCCTCAAAGAACTCAAGCCCGATTTCCGCCGCTGAAACTTCGCTGGTGAGAAAAACAGCGAAAATTTGAATGCGAAACTTGAACAGCATCAGGTGAATAAATTGTCCCTTGAGTTATGCTTAACGTCCAAGCAATACGAGATCTTACATGGGGGCTAAAATTGGCCGCCAAACATCCGCTACAAACAATTGAATCGCGGCCGAACGGGGAATTAACCCACTAGACTCGCCCCTGCACATGATCCATCATGATTTCGAAACCTCTGTCGGAAATTTACCCAAAAATCTCGGTGATTGGACCAGCATCTTCTTTGTCAGGGCCAGCCATGCGGAAAGGTCGCTTGCTCGGGGACTCGATGACTTTAGTATGATCAAGTCCAAGGCTATATGCGATGGTTGAATTAAGGTCATGGAAGGTGACCGGGTTCTCGATCACTTTCCGGGCCTCCTTGTCAGTCTTACCGTAAGTCATGCCACCTTTCACTCCCCCACCTGCGAGGAGGCTGGTGAAGGCTCCGGGGTGATGACTGCGACCGTTACGATGCTGTTTTTGGATCTCAGGAGTTCGGCCAAATTCTGTCGTGAGCACAACAAGAGTGGATTCCAACAACCCGCGATCCTTGAGGTCAGTGATGAGTGAACTGTAGGCAGAGTCGAGCAGCTGGCAGCGTGCTTGCACTCCGGTGAAGTTATCATAGTGGGTGTCCCAATCACCGAGGGTAACCTCGATAAAACGAACGCCATGTTCCACAAGCCGGCGGGCGAGAAGACAACCTTGTCCGAAAGAATGGCGACCATATCGATTTCGAATCGTCGGGCTCTCTTTGGTAAGATCGAAAGCGGCCAGATCCTCGCTCTTCATGACCCGCACTGCTTCATCAAAAAGCGTTCCGAAATTCTTGGCATTGGGCGAGGGATTTTCGCGATGAAAGCGCTTGTTTACAGCGTCAGCAAGGCTGAGGCGGCGCTCAAAATCTTTTTCACTCACAGAAGGATGTCGCCTGGTTCCTTCTAATCCTTTTTCAGGATTCGTGACGACTGCCGGCGCAAATTTGGCACCCATCCAACCCGCCCCGATCATGTTGGCGGGACTACTTACTGCGATGTATCCAGGCAAGGTGTCATTTCCGGAGCCCTTTAATCGCGTCACCCAACTCCCAAGCGCAGGATGAACAATGGTGCCGAGTTGATTGTAGCCTTTGTGTAAAAGATAACTCGCTTGGTCGTGATCGCCTTGCTTCGACTGCATCGAATGAATCGTGCAAACTTCCCGCATAATCTTTGCCGTCTTGGGAAGATAGCTCGCAATCTGAAGTCCATCGGCGGTAGTTGGAATTCCTTTGACTGGCCCCTGAACTTCCTGCCCAGGTTTGAGATCGAATGTGTCGATGTGACTCATCCCACCTGCCATGTTAAGGAAGATGACGTTGGTCGCAGGTTTTTGCCTTTGGGCAGCTACTTTCTCACCGAAAGTCTGCCAGGATAGGCTACCTCCAAGCATGGGAGCCAGACTCACACCGAGGAATCGATGAGAAGCATCCCGTAAAAATTCACGACGGGAAAATTCTTCGTCGAAGTTAGAAGTTGGGTTCATTAGTAGATAAAGAGAAATTCAGGAGTGCAAACGAGAGCGGAAACAATGTTCGCAAATCCTTTCCGTTCTCCATCATCAAGCTCCTTGGTGCACAAGACTCGCTCTTGGCCCCTAGGTTGACGAGTAAGAATGGATTGAAAAAGGAGAGCGCCCTTCTCGTCGTTCGTCTCGGAACTTGTAAGGATCTTTCCGATCGAGGTATTTTCCGGTTCCAAACCGATTTTCTGAGTGGCTCCGTTGAGCAGCTGGAGAGTCTGAGTGAGGCTCCCTTCGTTCGTTGCACCATCGATACTGATACGATCAGATTGGCCGAACTTCTTTAGAAAATGATTGGGCAGTGCCGGACTCGGGAGCTCTGAAGCCCGGGCGATTCCCCGGATTGCCGAAGTCATCAGACGGCCGTGTCCCGCGATGTAAGTCGGAGGCCTCGGAACAGGTGCCTTTGGTCCGGTCCCATCGCGCGCTTCCTCATACTTCATGATGACCCACTTCTGGTATTCCTTGATGGTTTTGAACGAGTGAACCTTTTCAATGATATCCTCAAGGCGGCCGATGTAGCGCCCGTGAATGAAGAGATGTTCCATGTCTTCCAGCCGCTGCGCCGATTCCGGATCTTCGAGAACGAGCGTGATCAATGAGTCCCAGATCTGCTCGGCGCTCATCCTCTCGATCGGACGCCCCTGTAATCCATGAAAAGATGCCTCCACATCCGGAGCGGACTTTACAGCAAAAGCCTTGGTCAGCATGAGAGTCTGCTGGAAGGCCCGAAGATCGTATTTGTAATCCTTCACCAGCTTGATGAGCCCGCCGCTAAGAGCACCTGTGATCTGATCTTTCGGATCTAGAAACTCTTCGTTGTCTTTTTTGTGTAATTTGGCACCCATCACCCGCAGCCACATTCTCGCCGCGATGGAACCACCAAAGGTCGGGTTTTCCTCACCCACCACCCAGGCCGCAAATCGATCAAGGCTATCCGGGTTGGTCTTTTTTGATTCAAGGCGCACTTTTCCTCCGAAGGGAGTTCGGCCTTCTACCATTTCACCAGGATCACCGTCAGCATATTGATAATCATTCGGGAGTTTAATTCGCCCCACGCCCTTCCCAAGCTCAATCCCACTGGCGGCATACTGGCCAATCGCATCGCTAAAGAAGTGCAAGTGATGGAGGCCCGGCACATTGAAGGCCTTCTCCGACGACATTCTAACAAACAAACCTCTCCCCTTCAGGAAGGCGAGGCGGCCGTAATTGCTTTTGCCATGGGTGAAGGCGGCGAGATTAAAAAAGTCAATTCTTTCCCAACTCGAACCCGGGTCATCGTGGCATTGGGCACACTCCATGCGGACCCCCAAAAAAGCCCGCATGGTATTGGCAGAGTTATCTAGCGGCATTCCAATATCCCGAGTGTAATAGTGGGAAGCCCCCGAACCGGTCCAGCCATTGCCACGGCTCGACAGCAACTCGATGGTCATCGCTTTCCAGCTTTTGTTTTCGCGAACCGCCTGCCGCGTCCAATTGATGAGAGGAGTATTGGAACTAAAATATCCTCCCTGTAATTTCACCTCGTTGAGCCTCAGATGATCATGAAGCCAATTATTCATGTGGCTTTGATACCCTTTGGAGTGATAGAGCCGATTGACAAGGCGGTTGCGTTTGTCCGCAGCCGGATCGTTGGTGAATTCCTTGATCTCGGCCAGCGTAGGGATCCTCCCGATCGCCACCAAGGAGGCGCGCCGTAAAAAAGTGAAGTCATCAACCGGAGCCGGCTTGATCTTTCCGGATTTTTCAAGAACGGAGCTAATGAGCACATCGAGTTTCGCGGCCTCTTCGCCCATTTTTTCGGGAGTGATTTCCACCGCAAATAGAACAGACCCTGAAAAAAGAGCCCCGAATGCCCAGAGGTGGGAAGCGAACAAGAGACGGGACATGTTTTTAAGTTACGAAGGTAAATTCGGAAAATTTTCATGGTTCGAGAACTCGGAAACAAAAACTTAAAACAAAGTGAAATGACATCGTGTTGTCATAACGACCCGGCTAGTCTCCTCAAAATGACAAGGCGGTTCCTCTCGATGCTATTCCTTCTAGGAGGAAGTCTCGTCTTTTCCATCGAACCTCATCCCGATGCCGCTCCGAACACTCACGCACCGGGCGAAGTCGACCTCAAAGCCAACCTGAAATTCATCATCCCCAACCCAGATACTCTCCCTGGAATTGTTCTCGATGAGACCAGCGCCATCCTCAAGGGAAAATGGCAATACTCAACCCATACCCCACCCTATGTTGGCATCGGATACCTCCATGACCAAAAATCGGATAAAGGGAAAAAATCCGCGACCTTCATTCCTGATCTCCCACGATCTGGGAAATATGAAGTCCGTCTCTCCCATTGCTACAATTCAAAACGCTCGACCGTAACCCCCGTCACGATCGTTCACGCAAATGGAAAATCCACCATCCGGATTAATCAACAAGATGTCCCCAAGCATGGGAAACTGTTTCGCTCCTTGGGAACCTACGAATTCAAGAAAGGAAAAAACGGTTCAGTCATCATTTCAAATGAAGGAACAGAAGGAACATACGTCATCGCCGATGCCGTGCAATTCCTGCCGAAACACCAGAGAAAATAACCCATTGCCGTGTCTCTCGAACAACTTAATGTGATCTCCAAGCCCTGCGAGATACCGGATGAAGTCACCGCAATGCTTGCCGAGGCCGAGCAACGATGTGACGCCTTCTTCGAGGCCGGACTGGACCGGCGCTACCCGCGTTACCTTCCCAGTAATCCTGAAAAAGTCTTTGCCGCCATCACCACTCTTAAAGAATCTGGACTCCTTCGCGGTGACGTTTTCTGCGAATGGGGCTCCGGCTTTGGGATCGCAACCTGC
>JAQWSX010000195.1 GCA_029242935.1 Akkermansiaceae bacterium | reverse complement strand
CATGGTATGACAATGAGTGGGGTTATTCCAACCGAGCTGCTGACGCCATGAAAATGCTAGGCGATTCCCTCTAGGATCCTCAAACTTCAATTGCTTTTAAGAGGCCTGACTGAGCAATCAGTCGGGCTTTCTTTTATACGGTTGCTTCTGAGAGAGCAGTCGTGCGAGTGGGAAGGCAGCATTGGGGAGGGGGTGAATTCTCTTAGAAGCGCAATCTTGAGGCTTTTTTTATTGGACAGAACCGTGCTTCGACGATAATCCACCGCGCAGCGGCAGCGTAGCTCAGGGGTAGAGCAGAGGACTCATAAGCCTTTTGTCGGTGGTTCAAATCCACCCGTTGCTACCATTTCCCTCAAAACCCCGTGGTCACTCAGACCACGGGGTTTTGTCTATACGGCATGAAAAAGTGGTTCTAGAAAACGGAGCTGGATCTTAAGCGATAGTGATTGCTGGGCAGCTGAAGGGGTAAGCAACCTCGGATTTGAACCAGAATGAAACGAAAAGAAGAAACCTCAGCGCTAAGTTTAAAGCTCGCGACCTGTCTTCTTTTTTAGGGGAAGATTCGGATGAATCGCCGAGGGCTAGAAAAATTTATTACCGCCTTCCTCCCATTGGCGCCGATTGCGCTTGGTGAGGCGGCCTTGATCGCCTTCTTTACGGCTTTGGCGGTTTTCCTTGTTAGCTAACCGACGGTGTTCCGCCTCGGCAAGAATCTCTGCCGGCGTGTGATCGAGGTAAGCTTCGCGCGCCAAGGGCGCGCCGACTCTTTTTTCGATGAGTTGAGTCACCTCGATGTTGCGTTTGTAGGCATTGTCTGAGGAGGGAACCTCAAGAGTATCACCTATTTTGAGAGCGGCACTGGGTTTGAGCGTTTTGCCGCTTCGCTTCACCTTGCCAGTTGAACAGTCGTGAGAGGCCTGGCTGCGGGTTTTGTAGAGTCGGACAGACCAGAGCCATTTATCAACGCGCATTTTCCTGAGGAGGTGGAGGGATGAGGAGCACGATTTCCCCCCTCACCTTACGTTCTGAAAAATGAGCTGCGATGTCACTACTGGTGCCATGATGCAGGGTTTCGAAAGCCTTGGTGAGTTCTCGGGCGACACAGATGGGATGATCCGGAGCCAGTTCGTTCAGGATTTCGAGGGTAGAGGGCAGCCGATGGGGAGATTCAAAAAAGAGAGTGGTTTCACTGCTTTCGAGGGCTCTCTGAAGTTGTTTGCCACGTTTGCCTTTTTTCACGTGGAGGAATCCGTGAAAGGAAAACGGATGGGGGGGGAATCCAGATCCGACTAGTGCGGTGGTGATCGCGGATGGACCCGGTAAAACCGTGAATTCGATTTCCTCATCTCGGCAGGCTTTTAGGAATCGGTGGCCGGGATCAGAGAGGCAGGGTGTGCCGGCATCAGAGATGATGGCGATGGTTTCTCCTTTGCGGGCTCGTTCTATCAATTCAGGGATTCTTTGCTGCTCGTTGTGGTCGTGCAGGGAAATGAGAGGGCGTGAAATCTCGAGGTGGTTGAGGAGACGCAGAGAATGTCGGGTGTCTTCACAGGCGATGAGGTCCGCTTCCCGGAGTGTTTTGATTGCGCGGAGTGTAATGTCCCCAAGATTCCCGATGGGAGTTGGGACAAAGGTGACCACGGGCACTCTGGGATGGTCTTTAGATGCCATCGGCGAGGCGAGCGATAATGGATTGAGTGGCACGCTGCAAAGCGTCAGGAAGGGCATTCATGCGAGCGGTTTGGAGATTGTCATCCACAAAAAGTCGCGAATCTCCTCGTTCCCGGCCTGTGTCGAGGATGACACCAGGGCGGTTATTGTCGGTTAGTTTGTAGGAAACCGTGACACGGAGCTGGAGTTCTTCTGACCGGAGAACATCGATCGTTGAAGAGCGAACCTGTTGGTAGTCAATTGCCTCGATTGTGATCACGAGTGTTGCATCCGCCACACTGCTCTTTGTCAGCCGGTAAGTTCCATCACTCACCAGCGCATCAACCATAGAATTGGTGGCAAGAGCTTCGACGCGGGGAAAAACGACGCGGCTCTTAGCAAGTGGAATGGAAACTGATTCAGTGCCTCGCAGGTGTTCGGGCTTATTTCCACCAAATTGATATCCGGCGCATGAAGTCAGGAAGCCGAGGCTGAGAGCCAGAAGGACGACGCGTATCATGAATTACGGGGTGGAGAGCTTATTGATCCAACCTTGGGCGCTTGTGCGCAGCGGGCCGGGATTTGAGAGCCTGACAGTCTCACGGTAGTAAACGAGGGCTGATAAGATCTGGCCTTTTTCCCGGTAGAATTCAGCGATTTCGAAGGACCGTTGGATGTCGCCGGAAGCAAGTTTTACGATCTGGGCTTTGGCCATTTTGGCCTGTTTGGAATCTGGGTAGCGGATGAGCACGTCCTCAAAGGCCTGCTTGGCCCGGTCTAGGTTTGCGCTGTCTTGATTTCCTTTCCTAGACTGTTCTAACAAGATTTCGCCAATTTGATATTGTGCGTCGGGGGCATACTTTGAGTCAGGGAAATCACGTGTTAATTCGCGAAAAGCAGTGATGGCGAGAACCACATGAGTGGTGTGGTTGCCACGAGATTGGTAAATTCGACCGATCGCGTATTGGGCTTTCTCGGCCGATAGGGCACGTGGGGCGTTTTGGCGGACTTTCGCGAGCATTGCAGCACACCTTTTTGGCCTGAAACGCATTTTAATGCCTATGAAGGAGTCTTTGATTTGCCCTTCAGCAACTTGGGTGGCGATCATTTCCTGCCGCTCCATGGCTTCAGCGTAGTGAGGGGAGCCTGGATATTTTGCGAGGATGGCATCATAAGCTTCAAAAGCCTCAAGCAGGCTGCCGTCTTTTTCTAAAAGCTTGCCCCAACGAAAGGCGGACTCCGAAGCGGCTGGGCAGAGCGGATGGCGGAGGACGATTTTCTCGTATATTTTGATGGCTCGGCCAAGTTTACCTGCCTTTTCGGCTGCAACCGCCGAATTATAAAGAGTCTGAGCGATTTTCTCGGATGCCCTACTGTCGCTCGCAAGCCTCGCTGATTCGACGTCTCCTCCACAAGATGGCAGGAGTAGGCTGGCTGCGAAGAGGGCGAGCGCATGCTTGAAAAACTTCATGGGTTTAAAATAGTGTCTTGGACAAAAAAGGAAAGGGAGCATTTGTGGGGGTCATGAGAGCTTGGCCGTGTCACTGCGGTTGTGATAGTGTTCAGCCATGCGATCGACCCAGTTTTTGGAATGGAATCTACGCATCGCACTTGCGGTCTTTTTTTTGTGGAGTGGTTATGAAAAACTTCAGGATCTTTCGGATTTCACCAAATCGGTCGGGAATTTTCAATTTGAGTGGAAGGTGACGTGGTCGGGGGAGACCCGTAATTTATTTGATGCCCCAACCGATGCGTTTATTGCCTATCTTGTTCCTTGGTTTGAAGTCTTGGCAGCAGTGGCACTTTTGATTCCATATTCCAAAGTTGGAGGAGCGGTCATGCTAATAGGGATGTTGGTGTCATTCAATTTGGCCCTCGCATACGCGTGGAATCTTGGCATTGAGGATTTGAGATGTGGGTGCCACGGAGTTTCCGATGCCCCAACTAATTACCCACTTAAAATCGCCTTAAATTTTGGACTGATTTATATGTCTTCTTTGGTCCTTTGGTTGGTCTGGTATCATCGACGGCTTGCCAGCGAGACCGGGCTGCCTAATGTTGAGGCATGACCTACTCCGAACGCCTGAAATCCCGCCTAAAAACGACTGGATCCGCTCTTTGCGTGGGGCTTGATCCAAGGCCCGATATGACGGAGGGCGGAGTTGAGGGGATTCCGGAGTTTCTTCGTCGTGTGATCGGGGAGACGGCGGAGTTTGCTGCGGCCTTCAAACCGAATATTGCATATTTTGAGGCGATGGGGCTTCGTGGCTTGGAGATTTTGGATCAACTATTGGGGGAAATGCCCAAAGAGGTGCCCGTCATTCTTGATGCCAAGCGAAGTGATATTGGAGAGACTCAAAAATACTATGCACGAAGTTACTTTGAGAATTGGGGAGTTGATGCGGTGACGCTCAATCCGTTTCTAGGATACGATACTCTTGAGCCATTTTTGGATTGGGAAGGCAAGGGGGTCTACTTGCTGGCAGTGACCTCCAATCCGGGCAGTGTTGATTTTCAGCGTCGGGACTGTGAAGGGAAGAAGCTCTTCGAGCGGGTGGGTGAGCTTTGCGAGCGCGCACAGTCTGAAGGGCGGAAGACGACTGCGGGACTTGTAGTTGGGTTGACGAATGCCGACGGCGACGTGCTTGAAAACCTTCCGGATGTGCCGCTTTTGGTGCCCGGATTGGGAGCTCAGGGAGGGTCGCTTGATTCTTTGGCCGGAAGCGGTCGGAATGCTGCGAGTGTCATTAATGTTTCGCGCGGGATTATTTATGCCGAAGGCGATAACGACTACGCTGGATTAGCGAGGCACTGGGCTGACGAAATTACGAAGAGCCTTTCGTGAAAGACGGATGATCCAGCTCATAAAGGTCTCTTTCCGCGAGTGATTTCGGTTGCGAGTCGAGGAGAGGGTGGTTATTCCCCTCCCGTCATGGCTCGCATCAACGAAAATTTCCAGAAGCTTACAGCGGGTTATCTCTTTCCGGAGATCGCCCGTCGTGTCAACGCCTATACTGAATCCGATCCTGAGAAGGCCAAGCGACTCATTCGTTGTGGCATTGGTGATGTTACCGAGCCGGTTCCCGTTGCAGCTCGAGAGGCCATGAAGAAGGCTGTCGATGAACTCGGGAATCGCGGTACTTTCCGCGGTTATGGACCGGAGCAAGGCTACCCTTTTCTCCGCGAATCAATTGCGCGAAATGCTTATGCCGGACTTGGCATCGAGCCTGGCGATATTTACGTGTCTGACGGCTCTAAATGTGATTCCGGAAACATTCTCGATATCTTTGGCCAGGGAAATAAAATTGCGGTGACCGATCCCGTTTATCCGGTCTATGTCGACACTAATGTGATGGCTGGAAATACTGGTGAAGCAAACGAGGCCGGTGAATATGAAGGCCTAGTTTACCTGAAGTGCACCGCCGAAAATGGATTTGTCCCGGCGATCCCCGAGGAAAAAGTTGACCTCATTTACCTTTGCTATCCAAACAACCCTACTGGAACGACTGCGACTCGTGAGCAGCTCGAAGCCTGGGTGGCCTACGCGCTCAAAAACGATGCCGTCATTCTTTATGATGCTGCATACGAGGCCTTTGTGCAGGATGATTCTATTCCTCGCTCGATTTTTGAAATCGAAGGGGCTCACCAGTGCGCCATTGAATTTCGTTCATTCTCCAAGAATGGAGGATTTACCGGCGTGCGTTGTGCTTACACTGTCATTCCTGAAACCGTTACTGGTTCAACCGCTGCGGGTGAGCGAGTTCCTCTGAAACAACTTTGGGGGCGCCGCCATTCCACCAAATTCAATGGAGCGAGCTATCCTGTTCAACGGGGTGCCGAGGCGATTTATTCCGAAGCTGGAAAAGCCGAGGTTGCCGGGTTGGTCGAGCACTATATGACGAACGCGAAATTGCTCCGGGAAGCTTGTGAAGGTTTGGGACTGAAAGTTTGGGGTGGTGAAAATGCCCCTTATGTTTGGGTGGGTTGCCCTGAAGGGATCACGAGTTGGGGGATGTTCGACAAGATGCTTGAAGGGGCTCAAGTGGTCGTGACTCCTGGTGCTGGTTTCGGCGCTGCGGGTGAGGGTTTTTTCCGGATTTCCGCCTTTAATTCACGGGAGAATGTTGAGGAGGTTTGCCGTCGTCTTGCTGATATGGTCTAGGCCTTGAGCTAGTTTTTGATATGGTTTTCCGATATCTGAAGGAGCCTCTTGCCTTTTTTAGGGTGATTGAGGCATAACTGTATCAAAGAGGAAGTTTCCTTTTGCTTGACTGAGGAAGGATTGATATCTGTTCGAAAAGCGGAAGGAACAGCTTTTGAAAGAAGATCTCGAAGAGATCAGGCATTGCGCTTGGGATAATCAGGAGGTAATTAGCAGTAATGAGTGGTTGCGGTAGCGGCAGAAATTTCGGTCCTCGAATGAAGATGGATTCTTCCCTCCATCTCGATAAAAAGCCTGACTGGATCAAGGTCAGGTTGCCGAATAACCCCGTTTTTTGGGATACCAAGTCCATGATTAAGGATTTGAGCCTGGTGACGGTTTGCGAAGAAGCCCAGTGCCCGAATCGTTGGGAATGTTGGGGACAGGGGACTGCCACCTTCATGATAGCGGGCGAGAAGTGCACGCGCGCCTGCGGGTTCTGCGCAGTCAAAACCGCCAAGCCGGATGATCTTGAAGCAGACGAGCCCCAGCGGGTTGCCGAGGCGACTAAGCGCATGAATTTGAATCACGTCGTCATTACCGCGGTCGCTCGAGATGATCTCAAGGACGGAGGTGCCGAGCACTTTCAGAAGACTATCGAGGCAGTGCGTGAGACCAATCCGGGTATTATTATCGAGGTGCTCGTGCCGGACTTTAACGACAAGGATTGGGCTCTCAATCTGGTGATGAAGGCTCGCCCCCATATTTTCAATCACAACCTTGAGACGGTTGAGCGCTTGACTCCTTTGGTTCGGAGTAGGGCTAAATATGAACGCTCTCTTGCGGTTCTCAAAAAGGCCAAGGAAATGGCCGCAGGAAAGGTCGCGACCAAGAGTGGCATCATGCTTGGTTTGGGCGAGAAGCCCGAGGAAATTGTGCAGGCCCTCGATGATCTTCGCTCTGCTGACGTGACTGTTTTGACCTTGGGTCAGTATCTTCGCCCGACTCCGATGCACCTTCCAGTCGTGGAATATGTCACTCCCGAGAGGTTTAACGAGTGGAAGGAGCTTGCCCTCTCAAAGGGTTTTCGTCACGTCGCGAGCGGACCGCTTGTGCGGAGTTCCTACCACGCTGCTGATTTTCATCCTGAAGACGATGTTCTTGAGGCCATCGAGGTCGATCTGGCTTCCGCTAAACAGGCACAACTCGCCTAGTCGCCGCGCGGTGTTATTTCCAAAAAATGCCAAAGTCAGTTGCTAGAAAGTGATACCTCACCTCTTACAACTCATTCTTCGTTTGTTCGAAGAGCGAGGTATTCTTCTACCGCTCTTGTAGGGTCATCGTGGCGCATCAAGGTTTCGCCGATCAGGATGGCGTTTGCTCCTGAATCAAGGGCTTTCTGAGCATCGGCAGTATCTTTGAGTCCGGATTCAGAGACCAAAATAACATGGTCGGGCACCTCTTCGGCTAATTTTTCCGTAGTCGTAAGGTCGGTGGTGAAGGTCTGGAGGTTCCGGTTGTTGATGCCAATAAGATCTGCCCCGAGATCAAGCGCGCGCTCCATCTCCGGGAGATCATGAACCTCGACGAGGACATCGAGTTGAACGTCGCGCGCGGCGTCATACAGTTTGCGAAGATCATCGTCGCTTAGAGCGGCCACAATCAGGAGGATGGCATCGGCCCCAGAGACACTGGCTTCGTAAATCTGGCATTGGTGGACCGTGAAGTCCTTTCGCAAGAGCGGGATTGGGGAGATTTTTGAGATTTCGATAAGAAAAGAAAGGTGCCCTTGAAAGTATTTCTGGTCGGTCAGGATTGACATGCAGGTGGCGCCACCATCGATGTAGCGCTTGGCCTGACGAACAGGGTCGAAGTTTGGATCAATGATCCCGGCCGAAGGTGAAGCCTTCTTAACCTCGGCAATCACGCCAAGTTTGTCTGGTCCCTGATCGAGAGCAGTCCGGAACCCCGCGAAATCATTACGCATCAGGGCAGATGCCCGCAATTTTTTGGTAAGGGGAATGAGGGATTCGATCTCCTTTTTCTTGTAGGCGATGATTTCGTCCAGCTTGTTCATGAGTGACGCTTACCCAATACGCGAAGCCTTAGAAAATGAAAGCGCGCAATTCCACTCTTGTTCTGGAGTCTCAAAGAGGAAATGCTCTCCGCGCTGTGAGATTTCTTTTTCTCGTTCTTTGTCTTCTTCCTTTTTGCTCTTCGGGGCAAGAAGGCAGATCCAGCTCGATCGATGGACGGCTCACTATTCTAGGGGGGAGTTCCAGCTTGCGCGTTGCAATGATTCAGGATGCCGATGCCTTGGTCGCGGATCTCGATCGCCTTGTGGGTGAGGTCCCCGGAAAACCGTATCCAATCTATTTGGAGCTCTTTCCCTTTGAAAAAGGAAAGCCGTCTCGAATTTCGCTGGAATTTTTAAAACCGGAGGGGGGCGCTTCCTATCGCTTGCAGATTTATCTTCGTTTGGGGCGGGGAAACTCTTTTGAGCAAAAACAATTTGAGCGGGTCCTCCTGCAAATGCTTGTCATGGAGCGAAGCTTGCGATCACTCCCCGAGGGGGAATCCGCGGAAAGGGTGGAAGTGAGACCATGGCTTCTTGATGGGCTGGCCGAGGCCATGCAGTGGAAAAATGGCAAGGGAGATCGTCGTATGTATTCCTCCCTGATGGAGAGTGGTGGCTGGGTTGACGTAGAGGATCTGGTGGACCGCTCGGCAATCGCCGGCCTTGATGTTCTGAGTCGAGAGCTTTTTCGCGCCTCGTCTGGGGCCCTCGTGATGGCGCTTCTCGCTCAGAATCAAGGGGCGAAAAGTCTCTCCGAATTTTTAGGTAAAGTTGCCGTTTTTGAAGGAGAACAAATGATTCTTTTAAGAACGCATTTTCCGCAGGCCAACCTTGGACCCAAAGGTTTGGAGCGATGGTGGATGTTGCAAGTGGCGGCTCTCTCTGAAAAAAAATTAAGTGAGGCCATGACGATTCCAGAGACCGACGAACGTCTGAGTGGAATTCTAGAACTACATCTCAAAAACGAAAACGAAGAGGCCTTTCGGGTGAGCTTGGAATCGTGGCGTCAGGTGGCAGGGCTTGAGTCTCAAGAAGAACGTATTGAATCAATAAGGCCAGCCAATGATCTCCTTGCACACCTTAGTTTTCGTTGTTTCCCAACGTTTCGCCCAGTTATTGCGGGTTACCTTAAAATTCTTTCGGATGTCGCAGACGGAAAAACAGAGGAGGTTGAAGAAATGATTAGAAATCTCGAGGAATTTCGAGCTGCTGAAGTAGAACGTCATCAGAAGCTGGTTGATCTTATGGACTGGTATCACTTGTCTAGCGTCCGGAAG
>JAQWSX010000045.1 GCA_029242935.1 Akkermansiaceae bacterium | reverse complement strand
GTTCCGTATCCTGAAACGGCCTTCCAACTTGGCGATAAACCTAAGTGGATCAGCCAGCGCCTCAGCACTTGGCACGGGATCTATGGCCCGCTCTTCGATTGGCGCAAAGACTTCCCCGATACCTCCGCCTCCGGAATGCTGAATTTCGAAAAGATGGTGCGGGCCTACTGGGGCACTTTGCTTTCGGTCGATGACTCGGTCGGACGTCTCTATGCCTATTTGGAAAAGACCGGCCAGCTCGACAACACCCTCTTCATCTTCACCAGCGACAATGGCCTACTCGAAGGCGAGCATGGCATGGTTGACAAGCGCACCGGCCACGAACCGTCACTACGCATCCCGCTTGTCGTTCGCTACCCTGGACTCACGACCAAGGCCAAAACGATTGAATATCAGACTCTCACCCTCGATTTTGCCTCGTCCATTTTGGAGATCTGTGGCGCTCCGCCGCTCCCGAAAACCCAGGGTCGTTCCTGGAAGAATCTCGTCACCAATGGCGATCCGAATTGGCGGACGAGTTGGTATTACGAATACAATTACGAGAAGCAATTCCCCTACACGCCCAACGTCCGAGCTCTCCGCACCAACGAGTGGAAATACATCCGCTACCCCCACGGCGACGGCTCGGCGGACAAACACATGGCCGAGCTTTATCATCTCAGAAGCGACCCCGGCGAAACCACGAATCTTATCGCGGACAAGAAGCACACAGCAACTGTCGCGAAACTCAGAAAAGAACTCGATCAACGAATCGCCGAATCCCACCCCGGCGGCAAAGACAAAATGCCGATGGACGAAGGGATCAAAGGCGAACTTCCGGACGAGAAGATCAGGTAATGCTGTATACGACGATTTTCGCCTCTCCCCAACAATGAAGGGATAGCATACCCAATAAGCTGCGTATTAACCTTAGGAACCCATTTCATGAAAGTCATAACAATCAACATTTCTCTACTTCTTTCCTTTATATTCAGCACTGCCGTCTTGGCTCAGGAAGCTTTGAAGAAAAATGATCGGATTATTTTTCTGGGAGATTCCATTACCGCGGCCGGCGCCCGAAAGGGCGGGTATATTACCTTATCCTCACAAGCCATTGCTAAAGCTCATCCCGAGCTTAACCTCAAATTGATTGGTGCCGGGATCGGTGGACATAAAGTGCCAGACTGTCAAAAACGCCTGAGCAAAGATGTCCTCCAGAAAAAGCCGAGCATCGTTTTCATCTATTTAGGCATCAACGATGTCTGGCATTGGACACATCCGGCTGTTGTCGCAAGGGGGAAAAAGGGGACGACTCCAGAGGATTTTGAAAATGGCCTCAAGGAAATGATTTTAAAGATCAATAAGGCTGGAGCCCGAGTCATCCTTTGCACTCCAACGGTGATTGGTGAGAAGTCAGATGGCTCAAATTCCGATGACAAGATGCTCGATCAATACGCAGACATTAGCCGGAAGGTGGCCAAGGAAACCAAATCTCAGCTGCTCGATCTCCGAAAATCTTTTCTCAACCAACTCAAGAAGCGTAACCCAAAAAATGTGAATAAAGGGATCTTCACCTCGGACGGTGTGCACCTGAATGAGAAAGGTAACCGCTTGCTTTCGACTCTTGTTCTCAGAGCGCTCAATGTCGCACCTCGCAAGAAATAGTGCCACTCAGGTTTTATTCTTCGTTTCGAGGCGATGTCTTTTTTGATCCGGGAACGGGGTGTTTTTGTCCTGTCTATTAAAAAATCGTAATCCCGGCTCTCCGAAAATCAGGGCCTTTGGCACTCCTGAGATTTGGAAACAGTTCTTCAAAAGTAAACCCTACCGGGCCTTCATCATGAAATTCTTCCTTACACTATTCACCTCAATTGCGGTGTCCACCTCCGGTCTGCTTGCAGACAAACCAAACATTGTCCTCATTTACATCGATGATCTCGGCTACGGCGATCTCGGGTGCTACGGGTGCAAGGACATCCCCACCCCGAACATTGATCGACTTGCAAAAGAGGGTGTCCGCTTCACTGCATCCTACATCACCAATCCTCCATGTTGCCCGAGCCGGTGCAGTCTCATGATGGGCCAATATGCTCAGCGATTTGGAAAATATGGGATGTCACGGGGCCTGCCGATCCCAGAGGACCGGCCCACTCTGGCGAGGTTCATGGGCAAGAAGGGTTATGTGACTGGACACATTGGCAAATGGGATCTCGGCTCAAAAAAACAGGGACCGTTGGAGGTCGGGTTTTCCGAGGTGGCAAAATCTCCACCCAAGAAAACTTATAAGAAAGAAGGAGTCACAAGGCAACTCGGGGGACAACGCAAACCGCGGACCTCAAAGTTTTTTTGCCTTAATGAACAGGGCGAAACCATGTGGCTGACCGACTATGATGGAGATCTAATGGTTGATTTCGTCGAACGTCATAAGGGAGAACCCTTTTTCCTCTATTGGTCCCCTGAAGCGGTTCACTCACCCAGCGTTGAAGCTCCAGAGAGCCTGATGAAGCGAGCCAAAGCTAGAGGAAAGCGCCGAAAATTGGCGGGCGCGATTGTCTCGGTGGATGATCAGGTTGGCAAGCTGCTGAAAGTTCTTGAGCAACAGGGGCTCCGCAAAAACACGCTGATTATTTTCTCCAGTGATAATGGTGGTAATGGCGGTGAAGGGGCATCATCGGCACCCTACACCGGCGGGAAAGGCAAGGGGACACAGAAAGAAGGTTGGGTTCGCGTGCCCACGATTTTCTCAATGCCTAGCAATCTCCCCGCAGGAACGCAACACGATGGAATGATTGCCAATTTCGACTTCTATTCCACGATCGCCGCACTGACGAGCAAGTCGATTCCCGATCATTGCGACGGAGTGAACTTGTTGCCTTACTTAAAGGGAGAAAAAGAAGGCGACGCTCATGAGTATCTCTTTTGGCTCAACAACGAACCGGGTGATGCTGAGCGCAGACATCTCATCGCAGCTCGGTGGAAAAATTGGCGGATCTACAAGAAATACGACAAGGACGCGTGGCAACTTTTTGATCTGGGAAAGGATCCCCTGGAGGAAACTAATCTTGCAAAGAAGCACCCAAAGGTTGTTGCGCAAATTGCGTCTAAACATATCGCCTGGAAACAGACTCTGGCCCCGCTTGCTAAGATTCCACAGATTGTGAGCGACAAACCTATTATCCCCAAAGGCCATGGTTGGGCCTACCCAGGCGATCATAGCAAAAAGGTTGGGAAGTGAGTTACGAAAAAGGCAAATAATTATGAAATTTCGACTTTTATTCCTGGTGCTTTTTGGCGTCGCAAATGTCACTGGGGCGGACCTAGAGCGCGGCAAAACCTTATATTCTCAAATCTGCTTCACCTGCCACGGCCCCACCCTCGATGGTGGCATCGGACCCTCTCTGAAGGATCAATATTGGCACCACGGTTCATCACCCTCGGCCATCCTCGATGTCATCGACCACGGCGTTGAAGGTTCGGAAATGATCGGCTATAAAGACGTCTTTCCTGAAGCCGATCGTCTCGCTCTCCGCGACTTCCTTCTTTCCCAACAAGAAGGCGTTCGGGAAATGGTCCGCTCGGTTTATCCGCCGGAGTTTTTTAAGGAGAAACGTCTCGCGCCAGACCTCTTTAAAGGCGTCGAGTCCACCTCCCAAACGCTCCTTCCGGAAAACTGGATTTACATGCCGCGAAATGCCGTTGGCGTCATCCGCGTGACCGCGAAAGTCCATATCCAAAAACCCGGGTCCTACCACTTTGCGATCCGACGCCTTGGGCGCACCGCTGTTTATTTCGAAGGCGAGGAAGTGCACTACTCCGATGATTCCAAACCTAAAGGCGACGACTTCAACAAGGCCCTCGATCTAAAGCCCGGTTCCTACACTTTTGAAATCCTGCACACGGAAAAGAAGAGCCACTCCTATCGCTTCCACGGCACCTTGACGGGCCCCGCTGGCCCAGCTGCCAAACGGTTCCCACTCTCTGGTCGCAGCCTGCAGGGAAACATCCCCAAAGTCATCGTCGCCGGACCCGAAGTGAAAATCGTCCGCAAGTGGATCAAAGACCTCCCGCCACGCGCGCTTCTGTGTCTTCTGCCGAACAAAGTCATTGTCGCCTATAACACCGTCGACGGCTCCATCCTCAAGGCTTGGCACTCTGCTGA
>JAQWSX010000044.1 GCA_029242935.1 Akkermansiaceae bacterium | reverse complement strand
TGCTGGGGCCCGTTACATTGGTCTCAAGTTAACAAGTAACCACGGGGGGTTCCGAACCGGATTTGCCGAGGTTGCCTTTAGCGATGTTGTAGATCCAGATGCAATCACTCCCGGTGAGCCTGTTCCTCCAGATCCACCTGTTGAACCGGGTGACGGTAAGGTTGTTTCTATTGCAGAAGTTTTTGCTTTTCATCAAGGAGATAGCTTTGATGCGAATGGCTCAGTTTTAAAAATTGCTGACGGCAGCGGGATGGCAAAGATTGATCCTGAAGACCCTTCCACTTGGACAATCAGCAGCACTGCTTGGGCTGATGACTGGCAGGGATTCTCCGCCGACAACTCAGGCGATAATACTTGGGCTATTATCGATTTGGGAGCCCCGACTGTTGGTCTTGATCAAATGTATCTCTGGAATGTCCAAGAGGGGAACGCTCTCGATCGAGGAACGAGCAGTTTTGATATTTACTACGCCACTCTGCCTGCTGAAACAATCCCAGTTCAAAGTGGGGCAGTTACTCCCTACAGCTTTGGAGGTGGTGGTTGGACTCAGCTTAGCACTGGAAACAATCTTGCTCAGGGAATTCAATTCGGTGATCCTGGAGAGGTTTTTGATATCTCGGGAGCTTCGGGAGCTCGGTATATCGGACTTCACCTCACCGCTAACCATGGTGGCTTCCGCACTGGTCTTGCCGAAGTCGCGATCACAAGCGAGGGCGCCGCGGCGCGCGAGGACGACGATGGTGACGGTCTCCTGAACGGTTGGGAAAAGGCCTATGGCTTTGATCCTGAGAGCGACCAAGGGGACGATGGTGCAGACGGGGATCCCGATGGCGATGGACTAACCAACCTAGAGGAGCAAACAGCTGGGACAAGTCCGCTTCTCGCTGATTCAGATGGCGATGGCTATGGGGATGAGGTCGAGACAGACACAGGGGTCTTTGTAGACCTGACAAACACTGGAACAAGTCCTATTAAAAACGATACTGACAATGACGGTCTTCTTGATGGAGCCGAAGACAATAGCGCCATCTTTGTCGATGAGGATCAATCAGGTTCAAATCCTCTTAAATCGGATACGGACGACGATGGTCTTAACGATGGCTATGAAGTCAGTAACGGTCTCAATCCTAACGATGACGGAACTACGGATGTGAACAACGGGGCTGCTGGTGATCCTGACTCTGATAACTCGGGGAATCTGGCTGAATTCCAGCGGGGAACTGATCCCCAAAATGATGATTCCGACGAAGATGGCATTCTTGACGGTTATGAAGACAACACTGGAATTTGGGTAAGTGCGACTCAGACTGGAACAGACCCTCTTGATCCGGATTCAGATGATGACACATTGCTCGATGGGGTCGAAACGAATGACGGGAATTTCGTAGATGCAGGAGCTACTGGTTCCAACCCCAACTCCCATGATACCGATTCTGATGGATTCTTTGATGAACAGGAACTGGCTGGTAACACTGACCCATCTAATCCATCTAGTAGGCCGCAATTTCCAACGCCTCTTGGTTTTTGGTCATTCGACGATCAAGGAGAGACGAGTACTGCTGACCTTTCGCCAAATGGTAATAATGGCGTGGTTCTTGGAGATGCCACCTACGTCGAGGGGCACTCTGGGATCCCCGGTGACTTCGCTATCGATCTAGATGGAATCGATGATGCTGTTACGACTTCGATGACTTTAGATAACATTGGCGAATTTACGATGGCTGGTTGGATCCGTTTTCCATTCGATCAAGCGAACCGCTCCGGACTGTTTGGTCAGAATGATATTCTTGAATTCGGCTTTAGCGCTCCTTCAAATGTTCACCTGTGGTCTAATCCTGGCGGCGCGCTTAATGCGCCGCTTTCACCTTCCGAGGATTGGGTTCACGTCGCATTTGTGGGAGATTCGACGGGAAGAACGATCTTCATTGATGGTGAAGCTGTGGCAAGTGGTTCTGCAGCAACCCCACTCAATGCCTCCGATTTCTTTTTTAATATCGGCGGAGCTGGTGTCTTTGATGCGACAGGTAACTACTTCCAGGGCCAAATCAATGATGTTGGGGTCTGGGAAGTTTCGATGGGGCCACAGCTGATTAAAGGGCTTGCAGACGGGACGATTTCGCCGGTTCCCGGACTGGGTGGTGGAAGCCTCGAGATTTTGTCCTTTTCCCGTACCAGTAATCAACTTTCATTCGTGGTAGGAGGAACTGTAGCAGGAACGACTTACGCGCTTGAAGAATCAGATGGTCTTTTAGATCCATGGATCGAACTTAATGATTTTGTGGGTGCTGGAGGCGCTAATGAGACGACCGTAAATGCACCGATTTTTCCTCCAGTGGCAGCTAAGAAATTTTACCGGGTTCGTAATCTTGATGATGACTAGCCTTTTGCGACTCTGAAAAGGAACCCTGTGACGGACTGCTGAGTCCTTCACGGGGTCTTTTTTGGACGGATGCTTTTACGGGCAAACTCCGAGGTCACGCCCAACTGCGACAAAGGCTTCTAGAGCTTGATCAAGCTGGTCCGTGGTATGGGCTGCTGAGATCTGAGTTCGAATTCGGGCTTTCTCTTGCGGAACGACTGGGAAAAAGAAGCCGATTGCGTAGATGTTTTTCTCAAGGAGTTTTGCTGAAAACTGTTGAGACAAGTCGGCATCGCCAAGGAGGACGGGAGAAATCGGATGTTCTTTACCTAAGATATCAAAACCTGTCGAAGCGAGGTTGTCGCGGAAGTATTTTGTATTGCCTTTGACGCGGTCAGCTAGTTCGGTGGACTCGGTAAGGAGTTCGAGAACCTTAAGCGAAGCCGCAACGATTGGCGGAGCGATGCTGTTGGAAAAGAGGTAGGGTCGAGACCGTTGGCGGAGGAGATTAATGATCTCTTTTTTCCCTGAGGTGTAGCCGCCTGATGCTCCGCCGAGAGCCTTGCCAAGAGTGCCAGTGGTGAGGTCGATTTTCCCCATGAGTCCACAATGTTCATGAGTGCCGCGGCCGGTGGCTCCGAGGAATCCGGTCGAGTGACAGTCGTCAAAGTGGACGAGAGCGTTGTATTTGTCAGCGAGAGCGTGGATTCCGGCCAGATCGGCAATGACTCCGTCCATTGAAAAGGAGCCGTCGGTGGTGATGAGTTTATGGCGCGCCCCTTCTGCATCGGCTTCCTGAAGCTGCTTTTCAAGATCAGCAAGGTCGTTGTTGGCATAGCGGTAGCGTTTTGCCTTGCAGAGACGAACTCCGTCGATGATCGACGCATGGTTGAGTGAGTCGGAGATCACGGCGTCGTCTGCAGTCAGAATGGTCTCAAAGAGCCCACCGTTTGCGTCGAAACACGATGGATAAAGGATAGTTTCCTCGGTGCCGAGGTATTCGCTGAGCTTTTCCTCAAGTTGGCGGTGCAGGGTTTGCGTTCCACAAATAAAACGAACCGAAGCGAGGCCAAAGCCGTGATTCGAAATTGCCGAACGAGCAGCTTCGCGAATTTTGGGGTGGTTGGAGAGACCTAGGTAGTTGTTGGCGCACATATTGATAACGCGGCGGCCATCCTCAAGCGTGATTTCCGCATCCTGGGCGGATGCGATCTTGCGTTCGGATTTGTAAAGACCGGCCGACTTAATCTCATCAAGAGTTTCGGAGAGCTGATTTTGAAACTGCGAAGTAAGCATGGGTAAAAATCGTATTTGAGTTAGCCGAGGTCGGTCCAATTTAGGAGGACTTTACCGCATGTGCCTTCGTTCATGGCGGCAAATCCTTTTTCGAAGTCGGTGTAGTCGAAGCGATGTGTGATCACTGATTCGATTTCGAGTCCTGATTGGATCATTGATGTCATTTGATACCACGTATCATACATTTTTCGTCCGTAGATCCCCTGGATGGTCAGCGAGTTGAAGATGACCTGATTCCAGTCGATACCAATGCCCTGCTCAGGAATTCCGAGCAAAGCGATTTGACCGCCATGACGCATATTGGCGATAAGGTCATTGAAAGCTTGCTTGTTACCGGACATTTCAAGCCCGACATCGAAGCCTTCTGTCATCCGGAGATCTGCTTGAACTTCAGGGAGCTTCTCCTTGGTGACGTTGACGGTGCGGGTGGCGCCCAATTTCTTGGCGAGGGCGAGACGTTTGGGATTTAAATCTGTTACAACGACGTGCCGCGCTCCGGCGTGTCTGGCAATCCCGGCTGCCATACAGCCAATTGGTCCCGCACCTGTGATGAGAACATCTTCCCCGAGTAAGGGAAAGGTTAGAGCAGTATGTGTAGCGTTACCAAAAGGATCAAAAATTGCCGCGCTATCCTTGGACACCTCAGGCGCGAGTTTCCAGACGTTAGTGGCAGGCAGGACCATGAATTCAGCAAAAGCTCCTGGCGAGTTGACGCCAACTCCGAGTGTGTCTTTGCAATAGTGACGTCGTCCGGCAAGGCAGTTTCGGCAACGACCGCAGATTAAGTGACCTTCACCCGAGACGAGATCCCCGATCTTAAGAAAGTCGACATCGCTGCCGATTTCTACGATACGACCGACGAACTCGTGTCCGACCACGAGAGGGATCGGAATTGTTTTCTGGGCCCACGAGTCCCAATTATAAATATGAAGGTCGGTGCCGCAGATGCCGGTGCGATCTATTTGAATCAAGACTTGGCGGGGCCCGGGAACGGGTTGCGGGACTTCGGTGAGAGTGAGGCCGGGGGCCGCTTCTGATTTAACGAGAGCCTTCATCTAGTGTTCAAGCAAGTGGATCCAAACACCCCATAAGCGGTAGTGAGGAAAATGAGATAATTCGTGCAGGAACGATACCGAAACTTTTGCAGGATTACGAATTAGAAAATGCTTTTTTCACACGTATGATATTCCACGATGAAGCGATTGTTAGCCATTTTACTCATGCCGGTTTTAGCTGCAGGTGATGTGACGTTTGAGAAGGAGATCAAGCCGATCTTAGAGGATTATTGCTTCGACTGCCACGGGGATGGTGCCTCGAAAGGAGATTTTTCGATGGACGAATATGAGGACCTTTCTGGACATCTCGATAATGTTGACCACTGGCTAGCGGTTTGGCGAAATGTGCGCTCCCAGATCATGCCCCCGCCCAAAAAGGATCAACCTGATCTCGCGGAAAAGCGCCAGCTTATGGGATGGATCGAAAAGCGGGTGTTTAAACTGGACCCTAATAATCCGGATCCGGGGCGGGTGACGATTCGCCGGTTAAATCGAGTTGAATATTACTACGCCATCAAGGATCTGCTCGGTGTAGAGTATGAAACTTGGGAAAATTTCCCGGCAGACGACACGGGATACGGATTCGATACCATTGGGGATGTGCTATCAATTTCGCCGCTTCATATGGAGAAGTATCTGGAAGCGGCAGCGACAGTTGCGGAGAAGGCTCTCCCAAAGGGGACTGTCATGCAGACTCCGGTTCGGGTTTTCGAGGGAAGCCGGTTCCGAAAGGATGGAGATGAGACGCAGCAGGCGGACTGGATGGAATTTAAAAGTGAGCGTAAGGTCTATATGAAAGGTGATGCTCCTGCAGAGGGGGTTTACCAAGTCACCCTCGATTATGCGATCCGTGGTTCGGTTGCGGCCACTGATCAGAGTGCCCGACTCGAACTCTGGATAAATGGTGAAAAAATTGCCGAGCGGACTGCTGGATGGGATCAACGTGATACAATCAAGATAGGCGGACAGGCGGACCTGATGAAAGGGAGCAATACCATCGAAATACGGATGAGTCCGAAAAATCCTCCTGGTGAGGGAGAGGGCGAACAGTCTGCAGTGCTAAAACAGGTTACGATTCGAGGGCCACTTAATGGAAGTTATAAGGAATATCCGAAAGGATACAGCATGATCATGGTTGATGGTCCGGCTCCGGAGGAGATGCGTGAGCGGGAATTGTACGCCCGTAAAATTATGCGGAGTTTTGTGAGTCGCGCTTTTCGACGTCCTCTCGATCGGGGCACCGTGGCCCGGCTTGTGAAAATGGCGATGCAGGTGGATCAATCGCCTGGTCGAAGTTTTGAGGATGGTATCAAACATGCCATGACGGCGGTGCTGGCTTCGCCCCGTTTCTTGTTTCGTGCGGAGATCCAACCAGAACCCAATAACAGCGGAAAAGCGGTGTTCCTTGATGAGTATGCTCTGGCGGCACGACTTTCGTTCTTTCTCTGGAGTTCGGTTCCCGATGACGAATTGCTGAGTCTTGCCTTTAAAAAACAACTTCGGAAGAACCTCGGGGCTCAAATTGACCGGATGATCACGAGTTCAAAATCTCGTCGATTCGTGAATAATTTTGTGGGGCAATGGTTGCAGGCAAGGGATGTCGAAAATATCGCGATCGACGCGAAGCGGGTGATTGGAACGAAGGATCAGCGCGAGGCGGATCGGATTTTTAATGGTCGACTTCGCAGTGATATGAAGAAGGAATCAGAGCTCTTTTTTGAGTTCATTCTCAAAAATAATCGGTCAATCAAGGAGTTGATCTCTGCCCGTTACAGTTTCTTAAACGAAAGGCTTGCGGGATTTTATGATATTCCGGGGGTGCTTGGTGCAGAGCATCGACTCGTTGACTTACACGAGCACCCTCAGCGCGGTGGGATCTTAGGACAGGGCACCTTCCTGCTTGTGACATCTAATCCAACTCGGACTTCGCCGGTGAAACGCGGGCTCTTTGTTCTTGATAATTTTTTAGGGACTCCTCCTCCTCCTCCTCCTCCCGATGTCCCGGAGCTGGAAGAGGGATCAGAGCATAAGGGCGAGCCGCTTACGATGCGTCAGATGATGGAAGTTCACCGGGAAAAACCGCTTTGTGCAAGCTGCCACAAGCGGATGGACCCCATTGGCCTGGGGCTTGAAAACTTTAATGCCATCGGGCAATTCCGAAGCCTTGAATCAGGTCAGCCTATTGATTCTTCGGGCGTGCTGATCACCGGCGAAAAGTTTAGTGATATCGTTGCGCTTAAGAACGTGCTGGCCGATGAGCGGCGGGATGACTTTTACCGCTGCCTCAGCGAGAAAATTCTAACCTACGCGATCGGGCGGGGACCGAAGTATTTCGATGCGGTGACAATCGATACTTTGGTGGAAAAACTTAACAAAGGAGATGGGACTCTTAAAGATCTAGTCGCTGCGATCATCGAAAGCGTGCCTTTCCAGAAGCGCAGGGGAGGATAGGTTTTACTATACCTGTGTGAGTAGGCCGCTCGAATCTCCAATTCGATCGACTGAAGCGCCGGCTTCTCTCAGTATCCTCATGTAGAGATTGTTGAGAGGGGTGTTATCGGGAATCTCGACATGGCGTCCGGTCTGAAAGTTTCCGCCGGCGTTGCCAGCCAAAATGATGGGAAGATCATCGTGGGTGTGCCGATCAGCATTGGAGATGCCACTTCCCCAAACAATCATGGAATTATGAAGGAGAGTGTTGCCATCGATATCTTCGGTGGACTTCATTTGCTTTAGGAAATAGGCCAACTGTTGGGTATAAAAAGTATCAATCTTGGCGATCTTATCCATCTTGTCCTGCGCCCGGCGGTGATGTGAGAGACTGTGATGACCTTCGTTGAACCCAAGCTTTGAAAAGCTCCGGTTGCTTCCATCGTGGGCGAGCAGAAAAGAGGAAATGCGGGTTTGATCGGTCTTGAAGGCCAGAAGTAACATATCAAAGAGCAAACGAATGTGTTCCTGATATTCGCGTGGCACTCCTTCGTCGGGAGCATTGATCCCCGGCTCTGGCGGGGGGCCAAAGCTCTCGGCTTTTTCAATCCGTCGTTCGATCTCACGGATTCCAGCCATATACTCATCAAGTTTATTGCGATCGTTTCGACCCAGTTCGGTGTTCATCGACTTGGCGTCGTCCATCACGATATCGAGAATAGACCGTTTTTCGGCTCGGCGTTTGGCAAGGCCTTTTTGACGATCTTGGTTGGTGCCACCCCCAAACAATCGTTCAAAAACGAGGCGGGGATTCGACTCCGGAGTCATAGGTTGGGTCGAGGAGCGCCAAGAGAGGTTGTATTGGTAGGCACAGGAATAGCCGGAGTCACAATTGCCTGACTTGCGAACCGCGTCGCAGGATAGCTCAAGAGAGGGAAGGCGAGTTTCCGAACCAATGTAGTTTGCGGCCATTTGGTCAACCGAAACTCCAAGGCGGATATCTGAACCTGCGGTCTTGCGAGGTCTTGCACCGGTGAGGAATGTTGCCCCGCCACGAGCGTGGTCACCGGCACCATCGGGTCCGGCCCAGCCGTTGGCTTGTTCCAGACCTTTGACAACTTGTAGATCGTTCTTGAAGTCGTTGAGGGACTTCATCGATTCATTGAATTGGAAATCCGAACCGGTTCCTTCAGGACGCCACTTGTCCATGATTACGCCATTTGGAACATAGAGATATGCCATGCGCAAGGGTGCTCCGGTCGCGGTAACGCCTCGTGCTCCGGTAACTGCATTCACTTCGGCACCGAGAGATCGGAAGGAGGGGAGGGCAACACTGGCACCAAGGCCGCGGAGAAACGCACGACGCCCAAGGTTAATCGATGGTTTTTTCATGGGGCTTGTTATTTAGGAAACAGTTAAGGTTAAAAATGAATGGGCTACATTAGTTGACCAGTCAAAAAGTGCGGCCGTCTCCACGCCGTTTCTGGAATGGAACGCTTTCAGTGACAGCGTAAATGAGATCCTTCATTCCGCCACCATCCTTTAGGAGCTGTGTCATGATGCCATCGATAGTAGGAGCATCGTAAAACTCAACACCCCGGCCAAGTGCATATGTCAGCATTTTTTCACTGAGGCAGCGATAGAAATCTTGTTTACGAGAACCTGCGAGGATGGTTTTGAGCTCCATAATATTGGAGAAAATTTCTCCGGTGACGAGTTTGCCAGCGCTATCGATTTCCTTTCCGTCTTCGTTGTCCCGCCACTGGCCGAGGGCATTAAAGTTCTCAAGGGCGAGCCCGATCGGGTCCATGCGTTCGTGACAGCTTGCACAAAGCGGTTTTTCCCGGTGAACTTCCATCATCTGACGCATCGTAAGTGGCTCGTCCTGATGCTCTGAAATTTCTTCCAGATCAGGAACATCGGGCGGGGCAGGCGGAGCCGGTGTTCCTAAGATGTTATCGAGGACGAAGAGCCCACGCTTAACTGGAGAGGTGCGAGTGGACTGTGAGGTCACGATCAGGAAGGTTCCTTGGCCAAGAATGCCACCGCGTCCTTTCACATGTTCGTCAAATTCAACTTTTTGGAATTCATTACCTCTTACACCGGAGACTCCATAAAAATTGGCGAGGTTTTCGTTGAGGAAAGAATAGTTTCCATTGAGTAGCTCCAAGATAGGTCGATTCTTCAAGAGGACGTAACGGAAGAACTCTTCGGTCTCCCTTTTCATATCCCGCCGTGTTCCTTGGTTAAAAATCCGATTGGCTTTCCGGCGGTCTCGTTCCTGGAGGATTCGTCGGGTATCAATATTAAGTCCCTGTAAATCGCGTGCCTGGAGCCACTGACCGACAAAGTTTTCGACCATACGGTCTGATCTTTTGTCAATGAGCATGCGATCTACTTGTTCCCGGAGATTTTTTCGCAGCTGCTTTTTTGCGACGAGATCCAGCAAGATCTTGTCTGGAGCGGAACTCCAGAGGAAGTAGGAAAGGCGGGAAGCCAGCGCATACTCATCGAGCAAGACAACCTTCCCTGGATTGTCTGGTTCGGCTTGGGTTTCACGGCGGAAGAGAAAACTGGGCGAGCTCAGAGTTGCTGTTACTGCCAGGCGGACGCCATCCGCAAAATTACCACTTTTGCTTTTCGAAAGAGCGAGGTTTGTAATTTGGTCGACCAGCTTTTTTCGCGGTGGGCGTCGGAAGGCGCGGAAGGCAAAGCTTTCTACGATCTTCCGCATGTAGGAAGATTGTTCTTTTGCTCCAGCAGGAGGCAGGCCATCGACAAAAATTCGCTGATAGCTTTCTGGATAAAGATTCCAATTGCCATCCGAGCCAAGTCGTCTCAGCTGGAAGCGATCAATCTGGATTCCGGCGGTGCCGCTACCTTCACCATTTTCTCTAGGAATGACGACGAACTCAAAACGATGATCGCCTTTTATGAGATCAAAATTCTGGAGGAAACGACTTCCGCGTGAAGTGTCAGAGTCGAATTCGATCTCCCTCACCTTTTTGCCATCGATGAGCATCTGGAATCTGGCAGATTGCCCTTTCGGCCGCCCACCTTCGCTTTTGACAGTATAAGCAACTTCAAGAGAGTATTGACCACTGGTATCAATCATTTGTTTTGCGGTAACGATTTGGGCGGCATTCGCTTCCATGAAACGAGCGGTCTGGCTGCCCCCACGGTCCCGGAAGCTTCCGGCATCAATTATGATGGGTTTTGGTTTTCCAGCGTCAACGGGTAGGGCTGATTCTGCGATTTCCTCTGCCGCGTTGAGATACTTCTCCATCAAGAGCGGTGAAATCGTCAGGACGTCACCGATAGTGTCGAAGCCAAAGCCCGTGTCATCGGGTGGAAAGTTATCAGTCGTATTGAAATTTACACCAACCACGTCCGTGATGGTGTTCCGATATTCCTGTCGGTTCATTCTTCGGATGGTAACGCGGCCTGGATCGGGGTTTTTTGGGTCGAGGTCAAAGATCCTTTGTTCAATCCAAGCGATCATCTCCTTCCGTTCTTTGACGGATGGTTGAAATTCCTCTTTTGCGGGAGGCATAATTTGGGTGCGAAGGTTCTCCCAAATGCGAAGCCAAACGTGTTGATTCTGGAGGAGCGCGGCAGTGCTCTTGAAATCATCAAGAACGAAATCACCCTTGTTTGCGCCATCGCCGTGGCAGTCGTAACAATAGTCCTGAAGCAGGGGCTCAAGTTTTTTCCGGAATTCGACCTCGATAGCTTCCTCTGATTCTTTTTCTGCAAGGGAAATCCCGGCCGTCAGAAAGAGGGCGGACAAGATCGTTGGAAGACGCGATAACATGATCATCAGGAGCCAGTAGTTATTCAACGGTCCTGTCGAACACTCCTTTTCATCCGAGATTAAACTTATTATGGTCGATCTCGGGTTGGCTTCCGGTTTTTGAGGGGGAGAAAGCGGAATATTGCTTACACACTTTGAAGTTTTTAACTTGGGGAAACAGTGACGATGGTTGCTTTGTCTTTTGCGAAAAGCTCTTTTGCGATTTCATGAATCTCTTCCGCAGTGACGGTGTTGAGACGTTCGCTTTGAGAGAGGTGATGGTCGGCGGAGTGGCCAAGAAGGACATCGAGTGCTGCCATTCTTGCCCGGGCCGACGGGCTTTGATTGCGGAGAGCCTCCCGAGCTTCGACGTTTGCTTTGACTCTCTCAAGAGCATCGGCAGGGATTCCGTGCTCGATGATCTTGGTGATCTCTCCTTGTAACTCACAGCGGGCTAATTCTAGTTGGTCGGGCGCAGTGCCCAAGTAGAAGGCGAAAAGGCCAGTGTTCAGACCAAGGAACTGCGATGTGCTGACGTAGTAGGCGAGTCCGAGTTCCTCGCGAATTCGGGTGAAGAGAGGGCCCGCCATGTCGGAGCAGTAGGCGTCAATGAGTTCGAGCGCGAAACGGCGAGGATCATCTTGAGCAAGACCGGGGAATCCAATGGCAAGGACGGCTTGTTCTTTCTCTAGTTTGAGAGCGTGCTCTCCAGCTTGTGCCGCCAGTGAATCTCCGAAAGAGGGGGGCCTGCCTGCAGGGAGCGCGCCAAGCGATTTTTCGAGTGCCTCTAGGGTTGCTTGAGGTTCAAGATCTCCGAAGAAGGCACAGACCATGTTTGTTGCGGTGAAGTAGTTTGAGTGCTGGGCGCTAATGGTCAGGCGGTCGAGCGATTTAAGGGACTCGACAGTTCCAGAGGATGGAACGCCGTAACCTTGACCATTCCAGAGTTGGTGGCGCATTTCTCGGAAAGCCCGGCTGGCGGGATCCTCGAGGAGTTCTTCGAGACTCGCGATTAGGGCCGCTTTCTCTCGCTCAATGGCTTCGTTTGGAAAGCTGGGTTCGCGAATGATTTCTCCCAGCAAGTCGACTATCGTTGGAAGATCGTCGCGCAGGCAATACGAAGAAAGCATAAGGGTGTTGTTACCAGCTGCCGCCTCGATACTTGCGCCAAGATCTTCAAGGGTTTCGGCTATGTTTTGTGCATCGCGAGCGCTTGTGCCTTTCGTAAGGAGGCGGGAAAGCAAAGAATTTAAACCTCCTGATTCCGGGGATTCCGAGAGTGATCCTGCGAGCAGGGAAGTTTGGCTGTAAATGGCAGGAACAGTGGAGTCTCGTTGCAGGATCACACGGAGTCCGTTCGATAAAGTGTGCTCGCTGATCTTTTCCGGGCCAGAGGTTGTAGTCAGGGAAGCAGATTCAGTGATGAGATTTTCGGGAACTAACGAAGTAACGGTGAGATGATCCCTGGTCAGGTATGTCTCGATGGCAGAGCGAAGATTGTCTTCAGTCACTTTGGAAAGTTTTTGGATCGCAGAACGGGTGTAATTAAGGTCGCGAGCGCTGTGCCAATTGGAGGCAAGGTCTGAAGCCCGACCTGAAGCTGTCGTGAGTGTTTTAAATTGTTGCGATGCGATTTGGCGGAAGGCTCGGGCGATGGGGCGGGTTAAGTTAGCGCTTTTGAGTTTTTGGATTTGAGTCAGGATTTCTTGTTCTACAGCTTTCGTCTTCTCTGGTTCCACTTCAGCATAAGCACTGAAAATTCCCGGTCCGTCCGCCGGCATCCATGAGTAGGCTCCGATGGAATAAGCGAGTGATTTCTCTTCACGAATGACGCGGTAGAGTGGGGAAGTCCGGCCCCCGCCAAGGATGACGGAGAGCAAATCAAGTGTGGGGGCATCTTCGTGGGTGAGGCCGGGAATTTGCCAGGTGAGAGCCAGATGAGTGTTGGGAACAGCAAATGAGCGGGACGCGCAACGCGGACCGATTTGGCGTGGTTCGGTAGGAGCGACGATGGGAAATGAGGCTGGAGGGCGTAGGCCTTTCGCGAGTTCACGTTCGATGATGGATTTAGCCTCGGCAGGGTCGAAACCACCGGAGAGGACAAGGAAGGAATTATGCGGACGATATTTCGCAGCGTGGTAGGTCTTCATTTCATCGTAAGTGATGGCGTCGAAGAGATCTCGGTGGCCGATGACCGGATGGCGTCGGTTGTCTCGCTGGTAACAGGTGCGAAAGAGGAGTTGGGATGAGACGGAATCGGGGTCATCGAGCCCCATTGCAATCTCACGCCGAATGACGTCTTTTTCTTTTTCGTATTCGTCCTCGGGAAAGGTGGGGCGAAAGACCATTTCAACCAGAGCCGAAATGAAGAGGTCAAGCGACTTGGCGGGGCCATCGATATAATAAACGGTGCGATCGAAGGATGTGTAGGCGTTCCACTGTCCTCCAGCGGCCTGGACTTCTTGGGACAGTGCTTCGCCGGAGAAGCGGTCAGTTCCCTTAAATACCATGTGTTCGAGGAGGTGTGAGATGCCAGATCCTGCAAGGGCGGACTCGTGCTGGGAGCCGGTTTCGACCCAAATTTGAGCGGAAATGACTTGGGACGCTGTGTTGGGGTCGAGGATTGTGTCGAATTCGTGATCGAGAGTAACGAGGTTTGCCGTGCTGGCGGGGAAATCCATGCCGAAAGATGGAGTCAGGAGAAGAGAACGTCCAATATCGAATTCAAGAATGAGGCTAATGAAGGGATGATCACGATTTTTGTGTGAAAGTTCCTGACCCTGGCCTCAGAAAATGCTAACTACCTCATATGAACAAAAAGACTTTTCTCGTTACTGCGATCATCGGGTTTCTCTTTGTGGGAGGAGTGGGCTTTGGCTTCTATACGATGAAGATGAACGCCAACTCCTTTAGGGGAATCGCGATTCCGGTCAAAGGATTGCCTCCAGAGTTGTGTGAAAAGTGGGAATCAGCTTTTCAGGAGGTGCTGAGTGAAGAGGCGGTTCTGCAGGAAATCGTTGATGAGACCGATTATGCAGAAAAACTTGATGTTCAGGCTGAAGAGGCGGTTACACATCTCAAGGATGCGATTAAAGTCAGATTTGTGAAGCGCAAGGATTCGATTGAAATCGGATTGGTGGGCAAGCGGAAGCAGAATGAAGATCTGACGAAGATCGCGGAATACCTGTATCGTAGGTCCACGGAAGATGTTGCGAAGAAAGAACCCTCTTTTCTGCAGTATCTTGCCGCGAAGGAGCAGGCAGCCGGCCAGCCGCCATTAGAGTAGCGTCAGGATGTCGCTTTCATCAAAGCGGACTTTTGGCGCGTTCGCATATTTGTCTTCGGAGCAACGATAACCCAGAGCACAGGCGACTGAAGTCGTCAGGCCTTTTTTCTCAAGTCCCAGTATCCGGTCGTATTCAGTCGGGGCAATTCCCTCCATCGGGCAGGCATCGACTCCAAGTAAGGCGGCAGTTGTCATGAGCTGACCAAGTGCGATGTAAGTCTGGAGTTTGGCCCATTGCAGTTTGGCAGCTTCATCCATATTTTTAGTGAAGCCGACCATCATGTCACGGTATGGATTTAGTTGATCAATCTTGCCTCCGCGAATTTCGATAGTGCGGGCAAGGAATGAATCGATCTCCGCTTCTGTCATTGACGTCTTCGCAGTGAGAACGACGAAGTGAGAGCAGTCGGTAACTTGCGCTTGTCCCCAGGAATGGGCGAGGAGTTCTTCTTTGATTTTCTGGTCACGAATGGCTACGAAGTGCCACGGTTGCAGGCCAAAGGATGAAGGTGTCAGAACCAATGAACTAGCGATGACCGACCAGACTTTATCTGGGATTGTCTTGGAAACGTCAAATTTCTTGGTGGCGTAGCGCCACTGGAGTTGATCAATAAGGTCTTGCGGTGAAGTTTTGCTCATCCGCCGAATCATTGCGCTCCAATTTTGATTGGCAAGGAAAGGCTTGGGATTTCCTTAATGCCAAAGTTGAACATGATTCCAAATTCATCTTGTCTCCGATTGTTCCGAATGAAAAAGCCGGCTGATCCGATAAAAGAATCAAAGTCGTAGTGAATGTTGTATTGCTGCAGCTCCAAGGTGTTGTCGACGAGCTCGAGGCGATGGTGGGTCCCGATCCCCCAATAATCGTTGAGTCGGGAAAAAGTCTCTAGCACGATTCGATCTGAATCACGCAAAACCGGGTGATTGTTCAGGTGTCGGTAGCCGATTTTGAATTCAAAGTCATCGTCCGGCATAAAGCGCATGGAAGAGGCAACCTCAGTAAAGTTATCGGTGGTAGAAACCGGGAACTGGGTTTCAAGATCTAGCTCGAACCAAGGGACAGGATTCCAACGGATGTCGTTGTAGAGATTTGAGAAATCGCGATCGAGTTCTGGGTCTTCGATGAAAGCATCGAAATAAGTGTCCATCATGAGCCAGTCGTGCATTCCGCTATCACGCCGGGTGACGAGGCGGTTTCTCATGCCGAGTCGCAGGATGCTCCAGTCCTGAAGATCGTCAACGGCAGTGAAGCGGCCAACTTGGCGCTGTCTGGGACGACTGGTGGGAGTCAGGCGATCGATACGTCCAAAAGACGAATCAAGCTCGTTGGTCGAGAGCCAGCTCAGGGAGGAATAGGGTTCGACGATATGGCGAGCGCCATCTATTCCCCATTTGTCACTATTGAAATCCGGAAGGAGTTTGTTGAACTTTGTCGAAACGTCGACGTTGGCGGAAACGTGGGTTCGGCCGATAGAGTCATCTGGTCCCTGAACCGCCTGATAGTTGGTGTGGCCGGCACCGAAGCGTGGCACGACGTTCAAATGGCCCGCTTTGATTGGGAGCGAAAGTTCGTGATAGGTATGGAAGCGGGCGAATCCACGATCATCGAGAATGCGGCTGATTTGATCGAGTCTAGGGTCACCGGGAAGCAGGGCGTCAGCCTCGCTCTGCAGGCTATCCCTTTGGAATTTGGCAAGCCGCTCTTGGTAGACACCGAGTAAAGTTTGGCTTTCGTAGAGGAGTGGCGTATCGAGAAAAGGTTGCCGGATCCAATCGTGAGTGAACTCGGGGAGGCGGGTATCGCTTTGATAAAAATCATTGAGCCTGAGCCGTGCACCAAGCTGGGTCAAGCTGTTCGCGGACCGCCTGGTAAATCCGAGGAAGTTGTCCGGTGCTGGGTTGATACGAAAAAGAGAGGGGTCGAAATCCTCTAGATAGTATTCATCGCTAAGCAGGGTTAGGTTGGCATCGAGGGTGTATTTTGAAACTGGGGTTTCGAAGAAGGGAATCCGGTGAACGAATTCGCTACGGAATCGATTTGGCTTGATGTTACTTCGGTTAACTCCGGCACGTTCGTCCTCGGGATTGAGATCATCAATGTAGTAAATTTTTAGCCAGCCGTATCCATCTTTTGAGTCGAGGCGGGTATCAAACAGATCTACGCCCATTCCTAGTCCTTTGTTGGAGTAGAGGTCGGCATGCCATTGTGAGAGAAGCCAGGCCCCTTTCTTCTCACCGGTTTCTGGGTCGCGTTCGCCACCGAGCATGATTCCGTAACGGTTTTTCACAAAGGCTCCCAAGTTTGTCTGGCCACCGGGAGCAATGAGATAGCCTCGATTCGCATCAAATGGTTGAGCGAGGTATGGGAGCCATAGAAGGTTTCTATTTCCGACACGGAGGTTAAAGTCCTTAAAAATGATCTTATCGTCCGGAAAAATGGTCGCGCGTTTTGATTGTAGCCAGAAGTCGGGGTTCTCGGCATCGTGCGTTGTGATGCCCGCTTCTTCCGCTACAAATACTTTCCGGCCATCACTAATAATTTGGCGAATACTTTTAGCTTTCAGCATAATTGGAGAGAAGCCGAGCCGAAGATCCTTGGTCTCGAAGGATTTTGTTTTGAGGTTAAAGACGGAGGATTTTCCCCGGTAAACAAGTCCATCCTGATACAAACTGACGTCGCCGGTGAGTTGAACCGTCTTCTTGGAAAAATTGGCAACAGCTAGATCGGCATAGGCTTTGAGACCGGTGTCCGTCTTTAGCTGGATGCCCCCAATATAACGTACGATAATATCAGAGGCGTTTTGGTTATCTCGGTTGAGCGAGCCATCGAGGCGAATCGTATTTCCGAAAATTTCGACTCCTGTCGGAAGCGTAGCGAAGGGGGCTTGAGAAGGGTTGTTAAGAAGGTCGGAAATTGGATCCTCGTCTGGCTCAGTGAGAGTATCAGGAGTCGGTGAAGGAAGGGTCGCAGGCAAATCATCCTGGCTCGCAGCGAGAAGGAAGGTTAGGAAAAATAAAGCGAACGGCCGACGCATAGAACCTGCAACAGGCTAGAGGGGAGTCAAAAAGCTGTCGATAGGATTTGCTGGAATTGTTGGGAATCACGTTTAGGATTGATTGTTCGATGAAAGAGAAATCAGTCGGTGTGATCGGAGCCTCGGGACAGATTGGGGGGCACTTGTGCAATGCTCTGATCTCAAGAGGGTGGAGAGTCATTGGGTTTTCACGATCTGTTCGGGAGGATGGAGATTTGGTCTGGCGAAAGTGGTCCGGGGAAGGAGAAATCGATCTTGAAGGCGTGGCAGCTGTCATCAACCTCTCTGGGGAAGCGATTGATCAGCGATGGACCAAGAACCGTAAGGCTCTCTTTCGAAAGAGTCGGGTCGATTTGACCGCAGGGCTCTCGAAATCGATTCTAAATTCTGATGTTGAAGTCCTGCTAAATGCTTCTGCGACCGGTATTTATGGTGACCGCGGTGATGAGAGTCTCCCTGAAATTGCTTCAGCTGGAAAAAGTTATCTGGCAGAGCTTTGCCGGGATTGGGAAAATGCGGTAAAGGTGCCTGAAAAAGTTAGAACGATCTTTTTAAGAACCGGAGTGGTTCTAGGGAAAGACAGTAGAGCCTGGGAAAAAATGAGTAGCATATTTAAGTGGGGAATCGGTGGTAAATTGGGGGATGGCAAGCAGTGGATGCCTTGGATTCACTTGAAGGACGAAGTTGAGGGAATCGTTTTTTGTCTAGAAAACGGAATTGAGGGCCCCACAAATTTAGTGGCCCCAGAGTCGGTGAGAAATGCCGAATTTACCAAAGCGGTGGG